>JACSSI010000488.1 GCA_014879345.1 Anaerolineae bacterium
GGTCTTGGCGGTAAGCTGTTTGGAGTCGTTGACTTCGTGCAGGTGGGCGAGCGCGGCGGGGTTATCCAGTGGCAGAATGACGGCGGCGGCGACAACGGGGCCAGCCAGTGCGCCGCGACCCGCTTCGTCTAGTCCGGCAATATGGGGGAGAGAGGTTTGGCTGAAAACGGCCGTTTCAATATCAAGCGAGGCCATAAAAATAGGTCAGAAGTGGGTTTGTAGTGCTGGCTTTAGTCAGTATAAACCACTGAAGTGGCTACTACCAGCCTGTTATGTGTTGTGGTGAACTTGAACGGTAGAAAGGTCGATTTTTTCCGCTGGTTTGTGCTTATAGACACCCGTCATCAAATACCAGCGGATGCGCACCGCCTCGAAAATATTCTTGAAGTAGTCGAGTTTGGTCACATGCGTGCCTTCCGCGTCATTCCAATCTGCCCCAACAACCTGGATGTCGTAGCCTTCACGCCGCGCCAATGCCAGACATTCATCGTCGAAACTCCAGCCATCCATGCGCGCCACGCTAAATACTTTTTGGGCTGCTCCTGCTGAAAATGCCTTGAAGCCACAGCGTGTATCCCAAATGCCAGGCACAACCATAATTTGGATAAATAAGTTACCCATGTTGCCTAATAATCGTTTGTGAAAAGGTTGGGGAATAGCTTGACGGGCGGTGGGCACATCTTTGTCGTCGCGGGAGGCGATGACGACGTTAGCGCCCTGATCAAACAGTGGTTTCATTTGCTCGAAATGCGAGATGTCGGTGGAATTATCAGCATCGGTGAAGAGGCGGATTTTGCCTCTGGCGGCCAACATGCCCTGGCGCACGGTATAGCCTTTGCCGCGATTCTCTTTGCGGTCGATCCAGCGCACACCATTTTTGTCTTGGGCGAATGTTTCCACGACAGTTGGGGTGTTATCGTCTGGCCCATCTAAAACGATGAGGATTTCCCAGGTGTAAGGTTGTGCAGTTAGGTAGGCATATATGGCATCGAGTGTCGCACCGATGCGCGTTTCTTCCGTGTAAGCGGGGATGACGACAGATAGATAGGGTTGCATGTCTTCTTCTCTTTCTTCCATGACTTGTTAGTCTTTAGTCTTGTTGTCTCTACTATTTAGCCTTATCGTTTTCATTCTGCCGCTGTTGGGCTGCTTACCTGAAAACAGACATTGTTTACTGATTATAGCCTTCAAGATTGGCAATCTTACCCGCCATCAGGAGGAGCGTCAACAGGACTTAAGCGTCTCGTCAGGGTTTCATCGTCTAGGCGGCGGATTGCTTGGATTTGTTTGCGCTTGGGCCACATCTTGACGATGCCGAGCAGCCCGGCAAGCTGTCCACGCAGTCGGGCGCGGGCGGCTTCACCCCGCCAATGCTTGAGTGCCAGCTTTGTTATGTCAAATTGAGAGCGAATGAGTAAGCGCCAATTTTGTTTGAGCAGGCTAGACGGGTAGTTTTTCCAGATGAGGTAGAGGAAGTTACGGCCATCGTAGTAGCTGCCCGTCACCGCGCCGCCGGTGGCTTTGAGTTTGTGATAGATAACGGCCGTTGGCACATACCATACCTCCCATCCCGCCAAATTCGCTCGCCAGCCCATATCCACATCTTCGCAGGAGAAGAAATAATCATCATCCAGAAAGCCGATTTCTTCCAGCATGTCTCGACGGTAAGCTGAGGAGCCACCACAAGCGCTAAATACAATCTCCTCGTCATCAAACTGGCCGACGTCTTTTTGCCAGACGCCGCGATTGCCGGGAATGCCGTCGATGCGGTAGAAGTCGCCAGCGGTGTGGAAGGTATCGCGTTGGTCGAAGAGCAGCATTTTGCTGGCGATGCTGCCGGCTTGGGGATGGCGGTCAAACGCGGCTGCTATTTCTGCCAGCCAGTTTGGGTCGGTTTCGGTGTCGTTGTTGAGCAGGATGATGATGCTGCCTTGCGCGGCTTGCCAACCGGCGTTGCACGCGCCGGTAAACCCTTTGTTTTCCGGCAACTGGATGAGTTTGACCTCTGGGTAGGTTTGGGCGACGAATTCTTGGGTGCCATCGGTGGAACCGTTATCAACCAGCAACACTTCAAAATCCGCAAAAGTTTGCTGGCGCAGGGATTGAAAGCAGTCGTCCAGGTGTTGTTTCCCGTTCAAGTGCGGGATGATGATGGAGATAGTTGGGGTCATAGATATTGCGTAGTGCGTAGTTCGTAGTGCGTAAAATTGGAAACCTTACGCACTACGAACTACGCACTACGTCTTGTTTCAAAGGTTATAAACCGAGTGTGTCCAAAATAAAGGCGTATTCAAAGGCGGTATCTTTTAGGTAGTCGTAACGGCCGGATGAGCTGAAATGACCTGCGCCCATGAAGATTTTGTAGACGAGGCGGGTGTCGTTGGTTTTGAGGGTGCGCAGTTTGGCTACCCATTTCGACGGTTCCCAATATTGCACACGCGGGTCGTTGAGTCCGGCGGTGACGAGGATGTGGGGATATGCTTTGGCCTCCAGATTGTCGTAGGGGGAATAGGAAAGCATGTAATCGTAGTACGGTTTCTCTTTGGGATTGCCCCATTCCTCGAACTCTGGCACGGTGAGCGGGATGGTTTCGTCGAGCATGGTGGTGACGACATCGACGAACGGCACGCCCGCCACGGCGATTTCGCATAAATCGGGCGCCATGTTGAGTACCGCGCCGATGAGCAGTCCGCCCGCGCTGCGTCCCATGATGACCAGCTTTTCTTTGCGCGTGTAACCTTCGGCGATGAGGTGTTTGCCACTGGCGATGAAGTCGGTGAAGGTGTTCTTTTTGTGCAGGAATTTGCCCTGGTCATACCAGACACGCCCCATTTCTTGCCCGCCGCGAATGTGGGCGATGGCCCAAATGAAGCCGCGATCCACGAGGCTGAGCCGTTTCTGGTCAAAGCTGGCAGGCATGGAAGCACCGTAACTGCCGTAGCCGTAGAGCATACAGGGATTGCTGCCGTCGAGTTGGATGCCTTTGCGGTAGAGAAGGGAGATGGGGATGCGCGTACCGTCGTCGGCGGTGGCCCAGGCGCGGGCGGTTTCGTAGTTGGAGGGATCGTAATCGCCGAGGACGGGCTCTTGTTTGATGAGCGTCCAGTCGAGGGTGTCCATGTGGAGGGCGTAGGTGGTGTCGGCGGTGGTCATGGAGGTGTAGACGAAGCGGAAGGTGTCGCTGCTGAATTCAGGATTGGCGGCGGCGCGTGTGCCATAGACGGCTTCGGGGAAGGTGATGGCTGACGTTTCTCCGGTGGCGAAGGTGTGGATGTCGAGGGTGGGCAGGGCTTGAAAACGGCCGTAGACAGCGATATGGTCGGTGAAAATGTCAAACCCTTCAATGAGTTTGTCGGGGTCATGGGGAATGAATGCTTGCCAGTTGGCAAAACCTGAGTCGGTGACGGGCGCGGTCATGAGCTTGTAGTTGGGGGCGTCGTCGTTGGTTAGGATGTAGAACTGCCCATCTCGATGTTCCACAAAATAGCGCCTGTCTTGGTGCCGCGACTGTACCAGTTGGAAGGCGGCATGGGGCTGGTTGGCATCCAGGACGCGCACTTCGCTGGTCTCTTTACTGACGATGTTGAGCATGATGTAGGCATCGTCTTTGGTTTTGTCGAGGCCGATCATGAACCGCTCATCAACTTCGTGGTAAAGCTCCGGGTCTTGGGTGGG
Organism: Anaerolineae bacterium; assembly: GCA_014879345.1. Lineage (GTDB taxonomy): Bacteria > Chloroflexota > Anaerolineae > Promineifilales > Promineifilaceae. The sequence continues at coordinate 3,676 of JACSSI010000488.1, forward strand.
ATCGTCGCCGAGGGTGTGGCGAAACAGTTTGTATTCGCGCCAGGCGTCGTCCTGGATGGTGTAGAAGAGGGTGCGGTTGTCGTTGGCCCATTCCAGGGAGTAGAAGGTGTGGGGGATTTGGTCGGGCAGGAGGTCGCCAGTTGCCAGATTTTTGATGTGGACGGTGTACTGTTCGCCGCCGCTGGTATCGGTGGAGTAGGCGAGCAGGGTGTGGTCTGGGCTGATGCGGGTGAGACCGATGCGGAAGTATTTTGTGCCTTCGGCCAATGCGTTTTCATCGAGCAGGATTTCTTCGGGGGCGTCGAGGCTGCCTTGTTTGCGGCAGTGGATTTTATATTGTTGGCCGGCTTCGGTGCGGGTGTAGTAGTAGAAGTCGCCGTGTTTGACGGGGGCGCTGCTGTCGGTTTCCTGGATGCGGCCGACCATTTCGTCGTAGAGGGTTTGCTGGAGGTCGGCGGTGTGGGCGGTGGTGGCTTGCATGTAGGTGTTTTCGGCTTCCAGGTGGGCGATGACGGCGGGGTTTTCTTTTTCGCGCAGCCAGTAGTAGTTGTCGGTGCGGGTGTGGCCGTGGGTGGTGATGGGATGGGGCTTGATGGGGGTGATTGGGGGTGTTGGGTTTTGGGTCATGGGTTCCTCTTGAGGATTTTGCATCTAATTAACGCGAATTAGCGCGAATTTCTTTTGGCTCTTTGGGAACTCATGGGATTTTAGTTGTGTCATGCTGAGTGAAACGAAGCATCCCAGAGGTACGGGATTCTTCACTTCGTTCAGAATGACGGGAACCCCAGCAAATCCTAAAGAACCTTTCTTTTTAGACATGGTTTTTGATGTAGTCGGCGAGGGCTTCTTGCCACGGCCGTTGTTCGATACCGATTGCTTTGGCGGCGATGTTGTTGAGGGGGGCGG
>JACSSI010000489.1 GCA_014879345.1 Anaerolineae bacterium
CCGGTTCAGCCGAAGTTTACACCTAATAACCTGGATATCCCTGCTTTCTTACGCAGGCGATAGTTGCCGCCAACACCTGGTTAATTTTGCGGGTGATGAGTCTTCATCATTCCGCGAAACACATCCCCTCTGCACGCGCCCTCTATGTTTTCATAGGGGGCGCAATCTTTTTAAAGATTGAAGATCAAAGATTGGAGGTTGGGTTTCTTTAATCTTCAGTCTTTAAATCTTTATTCTTGGTATCATTCTTTCATGCCGAAAACACTCAAACAGCATTCGATGGAATATACGACAGCCGTGGGCAAAACGGCCGTTTCCCTCACCCGTCATTTCCTCACCCACCACTGGGTAGACTATACCGTCTCCGTTCACAGTGTCGAGGACGACCCCGCCTATCAGCAACATGATATTGATCTGTTGTGGAGCATTGTGGATGGAAATGGCCGTTTACGCATCATCCCCCTGGAAATCAAAGGCGACAAGAATCACCATACCGGTAATTTCTTCTTCGAAACGGTCAGCAATATGAGCAAAGGCACTGCGGGCTGCATTCTCTACACCAAAGCGCACTGGATTTTCTATGTCTTTGTCGAAATTGAGGAGATTTACTGCTTGCCGATGGATGTGGTATATCCCTGGTTTACCGAGCATCTTGAAGCGTTTCGTGTGGTGGAAACGAGTACACCTGTGGGTAAGGGGGAGAATTATGTGACAAACGGCCGTTTAGTCCCCATCACCACGCTGCTTGAAGAAGTAGAAGGTATTCGCCACTATCAAAAAACAAACGACATCTGGGTACAAAAAAGCCCTTCCCACGAATGAAAAGAGCCATTTAAATCACTTCCACATTTGTCACTCAAAAAGAGGCAAATGCGCAGGGACGCTCGCCAGGGCGTATGCGCATTGCCAAAGAGTGGAAACAGCTATTTGATGAACAACATCTCCTGGTAGGTTGGCAGCGGCCACAAATCATCAGCCACATACCCTTCCAACTCATCTGCATACTTCCGCACCAGATTAATCTGTGGCATGAGCACGTCACAAGCATACTGTGCTTCTGCTAGAACGGAGTCAGCTTCATGCGTCATCTTCATTTCCAGAGCAGCCAGGTTGTCTTGCAAATACTTTACCAATTCAGTGACCTTGTCCAATGTATCGGTATCAAACTCATAGCCAACAGCTTTCAAATTGGCACAAGTTGTCGCCAAATCATTTTGGTGGCGAATTGCAGCCGGCCAAATCATTGTGCGGCCAATTTCCAAAGCCAGATTCGCTTCGACATTGATCACCTTCGCATATTGCTCCAGTTTCACTTCTAAACGACTCTCAACCTCACGTTCAGACAAAACACCATATTTCTTAAACAGGGCAATTGATTCTTCGCTTGCAAAGGCTGGCAGCGCATCGACTGTGGTGCGTAAATTCGGTAGGCCACGTTTGGCGGCTTCCTCATGCCATTCAGCAGAATACCCATTGCCATTGAACAGAATTGAGCCATGCTCTTCCAAAATGGTTTTGAGCAATGCTTGAATCGCATCATTTAAATCACCATCAACACTTTCCAGTTCGGTAGCAATAAAGTCTAATGATTCAGCAATGGTCGTGTTCAATACGGTAATCGGCATGGCGATGGATTGATTAGAACCTACAGCGCGGAACTCGAATTTATTGCCGGTGAAGGCAAAGGGGCTGGTGCGATTACGATCGCCAGCGTGCAGGGGCAAAGGAGGCAGGGTATCAACACCCAGCGTCAGCGTACCAATTTGCTTGGAAGAAGTAGCACCACCAGATGATTTGATTTGCTCAAAGACATCGGTCAATTGCTCACCCAAGAAAATAGAGATGATGGCGGGAGGGGCTTCATTGGCACCTAAACGATGATCGTTACCAGCCGAAGCAACCACAGAGCGCAGCAGCGAAGCATATTTGCTGACAGCGCGGATGACGGCCGCTGTGAAGATGAGGAAACGTACATTGTCATGGGGTGTGTCGCCTGGTTCCAGCAGGTTGCCTAAAGTGGGGCTGCCCAATGAGTAGTTAACGTGTTTACCGGAACCATTGATGCCAGCAAATGGCTTCTCATGAAGTAGGCAGACCATGCCATATTTAGGAGCCACACGCTTGAGTGTGGTCATCATAATTTGCTGGTGATCAGTGGCGACGTTGGCGCTTTCATACATTGGCGCCACTTCAAACTGCCCAGGAGCTACTTCGTTGTGACGGGTCTTGACGGGTACACCGAGTTTGAACAATTCTGCTTCACATTCGAGCATGTAGCCCAAAACACGTTCTGGAATGGCACCAAAATAATGATCGTCAAATTCCTGGCCTTTGGGTGACGGCGCACCAAACAAGGTACGTCCGGCCGTTAGCAAGTCAGGACGGGCATAATAGAAGTTGCGGTCAATCAAGAAATATTCTTGTTCTGGGCCAGCAGTTGAGGATACCATGCCGCCATCTGCATCACCCAGCAGGCTTAAAATACGTTGAGCCTGGGCGTTGATGGCCTGGTTGGAGCGCAGGACAGGTGTTTTCTTATCCAGGGCTTCACCCGACCAAGAGACGAATGCTGTGGGGATACAAAGAGTTGTGCCGTTGGGATTCTCTAAAATATACGCGGGACTGGTCACATCCCAGGCGGTGTAACCACGTGCCTCAAATGTGGGGCGGATACCACCGGTGGGGAAGCTGGAACCATCTGGTTCGCCTTGAATTAACTGGTAACCAGAGAATTCAGCTATGGCACTGCCATTGCCATCCGGGGAGAGGAAGCTGTCGTGCTTTTCAGCAGTCAAGCCAGTCAACGGATAGAAGACGTGGGCGTAGTGGGTTGCTCCTTTTTCAATAGCCCAATCTTTCATGGCGGTTGCCACGGCATCGGCGACGGAGATGTCTAGCATCTGCCCCTCTTCGATGGTGGCGATTACGGACTTATAAACGGCTTTCGGCAGGCGTTCTTTCATAACGGCCGTGCTGAAAACGTTGGCGTTGAACAGTTCACGGGTTGGCGTTTCCGCAAAGTTCAACTGCTGTTTAATAGGTGCATAGCTGTTGATGGCAGCTATTGCGTTCAAACGGGTTATATTTCCACTCATTGCTGTAAAGCTCCTTGCTAAAAAAGATTTAAGATATTTTTATATTTGTTGAGAAAGGCTTAATTTCCCAGCAAATATTTGAACGAATTATTATCCCCATCCAATGGGAGGGGAGATTAACCGCGCTTTATTAAGCGGGTACGAGCACACCTGCACCACGGCGCTCAAAATCGATAGCCGCTCGTTGCTGAATATCATCGGCATCGGAACCGATATACAAACTAATGCGGTCTTCCTCTTCACGCATTTCTTCGCCAACCCAGAGGGTATCATTGCTGAAGAGGGGCATGTCGATGCCATTAACGGTGATGTTGCCTTGTGGGGTCAGCGTGGCTTTCAGGCGTTCCCAATAATCGGGGAAGAGACGGCCGGGGCGCAGATCAGATAGATTGGATAAACGGCCGTTCTTCTGCAAATTTTCAGCTACCAAACTCTGTAACGCCAGCACCTCTTGTCCGCCGCCAATAGGAACTTCTCGGCGGGCGCTAGCCGCATACGTATAAATCCGCTGGCCATCACCACTTTCAAACACAGGTGCCCAAAAATCCACTTGCCCAGGCACACGCTTCTTGAGATAAAAAACTGGCCGACGTAAACCCAACGTGTGCATATTCACACCACGCACATGCAATTTATCACTCAAGCCATCCTTACCCAACGTGCCAATATCATGCAAATAATCAGTCAGATACTCACGCACCTTCGCCAATTCAACATGTTCAAAAGCCGGACCGCCAGGCGTAGTCGCAAAAACCTCATGACCTTTAGTATAAACTGGATAAATCTCACGGGCGCGTCTGGCAATAAATACATAGCTTGGCAGGCGTGCAATACTAATTAGCTGATTAACCAGTTGTCCCGCAATATTGGGCAGGGCATTAATATCATTGTCCTTGCGGGTATAACCACAAATATCTATCGAATACTGCTTTCCTTTGCTACTTAATTCCACAGTGACCGGAATGTTAAAAACTGTACCAGCATCAACTGTTTCTGTCACAATTTCTAAAGCAACAAAATATGGAATACTATCAGAATTTTCACCACTATTTTGTTCAAGTGTTGCTTTCATGGATGATCCTTTTCTCTTTGCGAGGCTGGAGATGGGTGCCAACAAGTCAGCCACCCATCTCCAGCTCTCCCCCTATCTCTCTCTCGATAAGCGAACCTGTTAGAAGAAGTGCAACTGCTCAGAGCAGTTGCACTTCTTGACATACCTAGTCACCGCTGGGGGCAGTTACGATATCAGCCGCAGAAGGCCCAAACTCGGGGTAACTGCTGGTGAAATGTTCGGAAATATCCAAACCTTGCAGTTCTTCCTTCGGGGAAACCCGGACACCAATGGTTTTCTTCATGATGAAGAATAAAGCACCCATTGTCACAAAAGACCAGGCAGAAACAGCCACAGTACCCAACACTTGAATACCTAACTGAGATGCACCACCACCGTAGAAAAGGCCAGCCGTCGGCCCCATGCCTGTCAG
>JACSSI010000490.1 GCA_014879345.1 Anaerolineae bacterium
TAGCACCGGGCCGAGTAAAAATAGCGCTGCTATTAGCAACCAAACTAACTTTTCGGCGTTTTCTATCTTCTTGCGTTGTAAAAATATATGCAGTGTAACCAGTAGACCATACAAGCCAATGCCAGCGAACAAGCCCAGCAACATAAAGATGCCCAGCAAATACGCCATGATGTCTTGCACTCGCAAGTTCATGACAAAGGCATAATTCCCCAGCAAGGCCAGCCCATACAAAATTGCCAACGGTACTAACGATTCCCGAAACCTAACCTTGCCACTCTGCAACTTTGCCACTATCCCACCAAACAAAAGCCACCCAAATCCAATCAGCACCAGAAAAATGATAGGCAGTGAATATTGCAAGCGCAGGATTGTCCAGAAAACGGCCGTTCTGTCACCAATATCAGCAAGTCCATAAAAAGGCAGGCTGTCACTCAGCCCACGCGCCAAAATGTAGTTGAGAAAGCCATTGAGCGTGTTCAAATCGGTGGGTCCAAAGGGCGTGGTCGGACTGCGCAGCGGGAAGTAAATCCAAACCGTTAAGCCGAGCAAGCCACACAAAACCATGCCCAGCAGGGTGCGCCACTCTTTCCAGATGGATGGGCGCACGATGAGGATAAACAGCCCATACGCAGGCCACGCCATCACCGTGAGCGGGTGGTGGGTAATGCCTAGTCCGAGCGTGAGGGCGAAAACAAAGAGCCACTTGGCATAGCCCGATGAATTGACCACTTTGCCACCTTGCAACTCTGCCACTTTGCCACTTTGTTCCCAAAACTTCGTCAAAAAGAACAAATTTGCCATCAAAAAGGTGGCAGTGAGGATGTGGGGATTGGCGTGGATGGCGTGTTGCCAGATGTCGGCGCTGGTGGCGATGAGGAGAGCGGTGAAAATTGAAGGGATAATAATGAATAATGAATTGTGAATTGTGAATTGTGAATTATATCGACGACCGATTGTATATATCGTGCCGAAGGCGAAGAGGGCGGCGGCTAGGGAGGAGAGGGCGGCGAGGAAGTGCATCCGTTGGGAGATTGCGCCGAAGGGGAGGAGGGTTTGGGTGAGTTTACCGAGCAGGGTGATGAAAGCGTAGCCGGGTGGGTGCGCGAAGCCGAGTTGGTTGGCAACGACGGTGTATTCGGTAGGATCGCCGAAGACGGGGGCGGAGGCCAGGGTGAGGAGATAGAGGATTAGTATGATGAATGCGGTGAGGAAAAGAATAAAGATTGAAGATTGAAGATTGAAGCGCTTGCCACCAATCTTTAATCTTTTAATCTTTGTTTCTTTATTTGAGGAGTTGGTCATAAATCTTAATTGTCTCTTGAGCCGTACGCTGCCAGCTAAATTTGGCGGCTTGTTGGAAGCCGAGTTGGCGGCGATGGTTGTATTCTTCTTTGTCGGTGAGCAGGCGGTGGATAACGGCCGTTATCTCATCAACGTTCTCTGGGTCATAGTAAGCGGCGGCGTCACCACCTACTTCAGGATGGCTGCCCGCGTTACTGGCCGCCACCACTTGTCCGCAAGCCATTTCTTCTAAGATGGGCAGGCCAAAACCTTCGTAGAGACTAGGCTGCACCGCTAAATCAGCGGCGGCGATGACGGCGGGTAGGTCTTCATCTTCCACCCAGCCCAGCGGCAGGACGGCATCTTGTAAGCCAAGCCGTTCAATTTTGGCGAAGAAATCGTCGTAGAGCCACCCCTTCCCCCCGACCAGGACCAGGGAAAGGGAGAGGAGAGGAAGTTGTTGGCGTAAAGCCAAGAGGGAATCGAGCAGTAGGCTAAGGTTTTTGCGAGGCTCAATCGTCGAGAGGTGGAGAAGGAAGTGCTCGGGTAAGCTGTAAGTTTGTCGTACATAGTCGATCCTGGTCGGGGTTGGCGGCTGAAAAAGGGAAGAGGCCGCCTCGTACACGACATGTATCTTAGCGGGATCGAGGTGGTAGTGCCTGACGCAATCTTGCTTGCTTGCCTGTGATACGGCAATGATGGCATCGGCTTTGCGGCAGAAAAGGGGCATGGCGGTGTTGAGATACCAGTAGTTGAGCCGCTTGTGGTATTCAGGGAACAACTTGTAGATGAGGTCGTGGACGGTGAGGATGGTGGGGACGCCGCGCAGGGGCATGAGCAGGTGTTCTGTGCTGTGGAATAGTTCTGTGCCGGGCACGAGGCGGTTGAAGCCGATGCCTGTTTGTTGCCCCATAAGCACGGCCATGCGCCACGGTTTGTAGCCGAGACTGATATGGTTGGTGGGGACGTTGGTGGGGAGGTTTTGGGGGAAACGGCCGTTCTTCCCCTGATTATAAAATAAGCCAAACCGCCCCGTTTGTGCCTCAATGAGGGCTTGCGCTAAACGAGCGCTGTAACGGCCTAGTCCGGCACGGCTGTGTACAGCCGCAGAGATGTCTACCGTGATCATCAATTAGTGCCGTTTCTTCTTGTTCATTTTCCGCATTCTTTTCTTCTGAGCGCGTCTTTCTTTACGATTGAGTTTCGGTTCTTCTTTAGGTATCCGGTATTCCTGAGCATAGGGACTAGGTAAGCCGTTTTCAAGTGCTTTTAGCCCTTCTGCCGCAGACATGGAAATGCTCATCAATTCTTCGTCGCTCATCATTTCCATGGGTGAAATGAGTTTCATTGTTTTCTGATAGAGGATTTGAGCTTCATCAAAATTGCCTAAATCATGCTCTGTGGTTGCCAAACAGTAATATGAATAGAGTTCTTTTGGGTCAAGTTCTATGCTACGTTTGTATGCTTCTCGAGCCTGCTCATCACGCCAGATCATGCGTAGGATATTACCCATGCGCCAATGGGGTTCTGCGTTTTTAGGATGGTTGAGTGCAATTTGCTTGTATTTATTTAGGGCAACAAGTGGATGCATATTTTGCCCAAATGCCTGAGGACGTACTTGGCTAACAAATGGATCAGGTGTGCTGGTAGTTGCTGGTTCTTCACCCATCAATTTGGAGAATATGTTTTCTGGATTGCTGCCCATAGCCAGGCGCATACTGGTTATGGGGTCTGTTTTATACTGGTCGATGGCACCACATTTGGGGCAGACGATGGGACGATCCATAATATGGGGATCATAAGGAACGTTTTGGTCTTTTAAGTCTGCGGCGAGTGTTGTCATATCAATGGTGACGTGTTGCACAAAATAGCGGCGTGTGCGCTGACATTTTTTGCATGCTAATGTCACATAGAGGCCATCTTCTCTGATTTCTGCGGGTGGCAGGGGTGTCATATCCCATTTTTCATTGATATAAGGCAAATCGGTGATGGTGGGGTCTAAGCGATCTTCGTCGAAGGCTTGCTTGATTTCTGGGTAGAGTTCTTTAGCATTGGTGTCGCTGATGTTATCAATGAGCAAGGCGATGAACAACTCTTCCTGGGCTTCATAGGCGTCTTTGCGGGTGAGTAAAGTACGGCAGAATTCGATGATGTCGGAGCGCTGTTCAGGCTCGGAGCGCTGTTCAGATATTTTTTCAAGTCGTGTGAGCAGGTCTTCAGAGGCGGCACTGCGAATGAAGGTGTCTAATTCTGTGTTTGCAATGAGGCTTTTCAGTTCTGGCGTGGTGAATCCACCAATTTTACCTGTGTGCTGACATAGGAGTTGGGGCCAGTTTTTATCAGTGGCTTGATCGAGCCACTGGGTTAGTGAATCGAGGGCGGGTTCTGTTTTATGGATTTGGCGCAGAAGGGAGATGGTGTGGCGATTAACGGCCGTTCCCCAATAATCTTCGTCAAAGGCCACCTGTAATAATTCGGGGACAAATACTTTCCACTGAGCCAGAATTGTTTCGTGCAAGGTATTATCTAATGTTTCACCCTGATTGAGTAAATCTGTGATAGGGGGCAGGTGTTTTTCTGGCTGAGTGTCTTCTGGAAGTGGAGCTAAAGCGAGAGTTTTGTGAAATTCGGCAAGAATGTCTGGATTGATGTCAGGAAGAGGCGGTGTTTCCTCTTTTTCAGTTAGTACATTGTAAAAATCTTGCAATTGATTGGATAACTGTTCCGGATCATTGTCTTTTGCTAATTCAAGAGCGCGTTCTAATGCGGGGATGGCTAGACTTTGTAGATTGACATCTGGAAAGACCAGCGCCATCATGTTGTGAGTCCACAAGTCACCAGGATCCGCCTGCAATAAGCGGGTGAAAATCTGTAACCCAACATCATAATTCCCCTGACGCAAATAGACTTCTGCTAAACTACGCTGTAGATTTTGTACGGTATGCGTGTACGTGTCATGTTGAAATTCGTAAGCCAGTGCAGCGAGGAGCCAATAAATTGCTTTGTCAAACTTTTTTTGGCTAATGTAGGAATTCTGAATCAGCTCAAAATAAAGTTCAGCATAGTCTATCATTTCGTCGTTATTGTCTGGTGAAGTGAGGATGAGTTCGAGAACGGCCGTTTCTCGTTCTGAATCGTTAAGTTCCTCAAACAATCCCAATACGTCTAATAAATCAGAATCACCCCATTTAGCAGGCGTTTCTTGCAGAATGTCGCTTGCTGAAAGTGTTTCAAAATAATCAATGGTTTGACTGTTCATACTGTTCGCCTCTCTATTGATAAATACAGGCAT
>JACSSI010000491.1 GCA_014879345.1 Anaerolineae bacterium
TTGCCACTTGCCACCTCGCACCCCTTAGCCAAAAGTCACATGACCTTTGGCTAACCTTATTTCCCCACCTATATTTCGATAATAGCACCAACGGCACATGTGCAAAGCCAACAAACCCAGTAAAGTTAATACACAATAACTCATCAAAAATAACAAATTTCAAAACACATAATTCACTTTCCAACCATTATGCTAAGAACACGATGGCGTAAAGTCTTCCTGGACTTGCGCAGCAACAAAGCCAGAACCATCCTTGTCATCGCCGCCATTACTGTCGGCGTTTTTGCCGTTGGCCTAGTCGCGGTGGCACAGCACATTTTGCTCAGCGAACTCACGCGCGATTATCTCTCCTCCAACCCAGCCTCGGCTACCATTTACACCATGCCGCTTGATGATGAATTCATCAAAAGTGTAGAAAATATGCCGGAAGTCGCACAGGCTGAAGGACGTGCTACCCTGCGCGTGCGCGTCAATGTGGGTGCTAATCAATGGCGCGATTTGGTGTTAACGGCCGTTCCCGACTACAACACCATCACCCTCGACAAAATCATCCCCGTTGCAGGCGCAGCAGAACCAGGCAAAGGCGAACTCCTGGTCGAAGATTATTCAATCGACTTTCTTAATACCGCTCTGGGAGAAACCCTGCTCATCGAACTGGACGACGGCACACAAAAAGAGATGCTCGTCTCCGGCACCACCCATGACAGCCACGTCCCCAACGCCGACATCCTCAATCGCGGCTTCGGTTTCATCACGCCAGAAACCCTGGAAACGCTCGGCGGCAGCTTGCTCGCCACCGAACTGCGTTACACCGTCGCCGCACACCCCAACGACATAGCCCACATTCGCGCCGTCGGCCAGGCCATCGAAGACAAAATAGAAAAAAGCGGACGCGAAGTCTACTTCACCAGCGTGCCCACACCAGGCGAACATTGGGCGCAAGACATCATTGAGACACTGGTTCTTCTCTTCACCGTTTTCGGCGTTCTCATCTTGTTCCTGTCCGGCTTCCTTGTCGTCAACACCATTTCTGCCCTGCTGGCACAGCAAGTGAACCAAATCGGCGTCATGAAACTGGTAGGCGGCAAAAGTCGCCAAATCATGGGCATGTATTTTCTGACAGTTGCTATTTATGGCCTGGTGGCCCTGCTCATTGGTATGCCTGCGGCCACCCTCTTCGCCCAGTTCCTCATCCGCGATTATGTGGCTGGTCTGCTCAACTTCCATGTGGTGGACGTGAGCGTACCCTGGACAATCATTACCTTACAGGTGGGTGTGGCGCTGCTCATTCCACTGCTGGCTGCGGCATGGCCGGTGCTGCGCGGCACCACCATTACCACCCACGCCGCCCTCAACCATAACGGCATGGGCCAGGGCTACAACAACAAAGGCTTGATGGAACGTTTCTTCAACGCTGTTCAAGAGAACTTGCCGGTACAACGGCCGTTAATCATCTCCCTACGCAACACCGTCAGGCGCAAAGGACGGCTCGCGCTCACCCTCATCACCCTCATTTTAGGCACAGCCCTCTTCATTTCTGTCCTCAGCGTGCGCGATTCTGTACAAAGCACCCTCGACAATTTCCTGCGCTTCCACGAATATGACGTGCGCGTCACCCTCAGCCGTCCTTACCGCACCTCCCAGCTTGAGCTGCTTGCCCAGGAGGTAGAAGGCGTGGTTGCCGTGGAAACCTGGGCGAGCAACAGCGTGCGCCGTGTGCGCCCCGATGGCAGCGACAGCGAATCCATCAGTCTGCAAGCCGCCCCCGCCGACTCTGCCATGATGAATCCTCTGCTGGAAAACGGCCGTTGGCTCACCCCGGAAGATGAATACGCCATCGTCGTCAATACCGACGTTATCGACGAAGAACCAGACCTGCGTGTGGGTGACGAAATCGTGCTGGATATAAACGGCCGTGAAAACGCCTGGACTATCGTCGGCATCACCCGCAGCACCGCAGGCGGCCCCGTCGTCTACGTAGACAGCAGCGACTACAGCTACATCACCCGCAGCACCGACCAGGCCAACAGCGTGCGCGTCATCACCCAGCAGCATGATAATGCCACCCAGGAAGAAATGGCCTCCCGGCTCGCCGATCACTACACCTCTGCCGGACTACGTGTGGACACCAACCGCACCACCAACGCCATCAGAGATCAAGCCGATTTCCAATTTAACATCGTCATCGGCTTCCTTGTCTTAATGGCCGTGCTGTTGGCAATCGTCGGCGGCTTGGGACTAACCACCACCATGAGCATCAACGTCTTGGAGCGCATCCGCGAAATTGGCGTGCTGCGCGCCATCGGCGCTTCAGACGGCTCTGTACGGCTCATTGTCCTGGCAGAAGGCATCGTCATTGGCTGGTTAAGTTTTGTCGCGGGTGGTATTCTTAGTATTCCTTTTAGTCGCATCCTAAGCCAACAAGTTGGCAAAGCGCTACTAGGCTCCCCACTGGATTATACTTTTTCAATCAACGGCTTAATCATCTGGTTCATCATCGTCACGGTATTAGCCACGATAGCCAGCTTAGGCCCTGCCCGTAATGCCTCCCGCCTGACAATTCGTGAGGTATTGGCCTATGAATAGGTACATGATTTTGCCCACAACTTCCGGGAAATTGTGGCAAAATCACGTAACTTTTTCAAAATTACTACGTATTGCACCATGAACAGTCTACAGGTAACCACAACCCTGTTATACGCGGAAAAATAACGCGAGGTACTACATGTTAAATATATTTCGTAAACAAAACAATCAGGCAGCAGGTGCTGTCGGCCAAAACGGTCACACGCCTACGCATCTTATCGACATCCATGATGTCATTAAAACCTATCATACGCCGGCTGGAGATTTCCCAGCACTTTTAGGCATTGACCTCAAAATAGACCGGGGCGAATTTGTCAGCGTTGTGGGCAAATCAGGCAGTGGCAAATCAACGCTCATTAATATGATCACCGGCATCGACAAACCTACCTCTGGCAGCATCTACGTGGGTGATCAAGCCATCCACAACCTGGGTGAAGGGCCTATGGCTGAATGGCGGGGTCGCAACGTAGGCGTTATTTTCCAATTTTTTCAATTGCTACCCATGCTTTCTTGTGTAGAAAATATCATGCTGCCCATGGATTTTCGCAATATGTACACGCAAAAAGAGCGCAAAGAACGTGCGCTTGATTTGCTTAATCAGGTGGAAATGGTTGAACATGCTTACAAACTGCCATCAGAGGTCTCTGGTGGGCAGCAGCAGCGTGTTGCCATCGCCCGCGCGTTGGCAAATGACCCGCCCATCCTCACCGCTGATGAACCCACTGGCAATCTGGATTCAAAAACGGCCGATTCTATTTTCAACCTATTTGAAGGACTCATTGCCGACGGTAAAACCATTTTAATGGTGACTCACGACAAAGAATTAGCCAGTCGTGTCAACAGAACAATTACATTAGCTGATGGTAAAATCGTGGAAGAAATTAAGCACTAATCAGATGAAAATGAATTGCTTTAAATCTTCTTGACCGCTGCATAAAATTCAGTTAATATCATTTTTCCGACCGGCGGTCGGTCTAGGAATTAACAAAACAAACGGTACTGAATACCGATTTACTGAGATAGGAGTTATCAATGAATATTAAACGAGTTGCTATAGGAGTTTTGGTCATCGTGGTGCTGCTGGCGGCAGGCTACTTTGTTTACCAACAATTCTTCGCCCCGGAGCCAGAACCAGCTACAACTGAAGCGGCAGGTGCTACCGAAGGCACAACTGGCACGCCTAACAACGTGAGTGTATCTACAAACCTCGATCAAGTTTCCGCTGAAGGGCAAATCGTGCCGCTAGATAATACGATGCTTTCTTTCTCGTCTGGCGGTCAGCTTAAAGAAATCTTGGTCAGCGAAGGAGATGTGGTTGAAGCGGGTACACCGTTGCTGCAACTCGACACCACTGACCAGGAACTCGCCATCGTGCAAGCCGAGGCTGGTGTCACCCAAGCGCAAGCCAATTTAGAAACGGCACAAGCAGGCCTCTTTGCCGCTGAAACCGGTCTACGAGCCGCCGAAGTGGGCGTGCAAGCGGCCGAAGCACAGTTGGCACTGACAACCGCCGACCCCTCAGCCCAACAAATCGCGCTGAGTGAAGCCAGTGTGGCTTCGGCAGAAGCAGGCATCAGCAGTGCGGCTGGCAGTCGGGCAGCGGCTCTGGAAGGCGCAACATCGGCACAAATTGCTGCTGCTGAAGCGGGTGTGGCCGCCGCGCAAGCGCAATATCTGGCTGCACAAAAACAATATGAACCTATCACTCAAGATACCAGTGCGGATCAGGAGGATAGAGACCAGGCTGCATACCAACTGAATGCGGCAGCGGCCGGTTTGGCTTCTGCCCAGGCAGCCCTTGATGACGTATTGGCTGGTCCTCAGAATTCAGTGCAAGTGTCGGCTAACAGTGGTGTGGCCGCTGCCAGCAGTCAGCGAGATGCGGCGCAAGCCCAATTTGATTTGCTCCTGCTTGGTGCCCGTGAAGAACAGATTGCCATTGCGGAAACGGCCGTTTCTACCGCCAA
>JACSSI010000492.1 GCA_014879345.1 Anaerolineae bacterium
CAGACAGAAACCGTCTTCAAAGACACCCGCGAACTGGCGAAAGTGGCTGTTGATATGGTTGATGCCATGCTGACAGGTGGCGTAGTGCCAGTCAACGATACTGAAACCTATGACAACGGCATCAAAGTTGTGCCTTCTTACCTCTTGGTTCCGCATGATGTTGATATTAACAACTGGCGCGAGGTTTTGATTGACAGTGGCTACTACGCTGCTGAAGATTTTGAATAAACATTGATTTTGAGACGTGTGGGACTGTTTGCCCACACGTCTTTTTCTTTGCCTACAAGAGCATTCGTGCGGAGGTTCGTAGTAATGTGGCTTTAGCCATCATTCATAATCGTTAAAGTCATTACTACCAACCCAATGCTTGGTTTTTATAATGAGAAGAGACAGCAAGAAGAGGAGAATCAGGGTATGTCAGATGTAATTTTGGAAATGCGTAACATCACAAAGACATTTCCTGGTGTTAAAGCGCTAGATAATGTCAGCTTTAGCGTGCAGGAGGGAGAAATTCACGCACTTGTGGGTGAAAACGGAGCCGGCAAATCAACCCTCATGAAGGTACTGAGTGGGGTTCACCCTGTAGGCACCTATACTGGAGAAATTTTCTATCAGGGAAAACTGTGTGAGTTCAAAGACATCTCTCAAAGTGAAAAGAAAGGAATCGTCATTATTCACCAGGAATTAGCTTTGGTGCCATTTCTTTCTATTGCTGAGAATATTTTCTTGGGCAATGAGCAAGAGAAAAGAGGTGTCATTAGCTGGAATGAGACCGTCTCCAAAACACAAGAGCTTTTGAAATTGGTGGGTTTGGAAAACGAATCCCCGCATACTTTGATAACTGATTTGGGTGTGGGCAAGCAGCAGTTGGTTGAAATAGCCAAAGCGTTGGCAAAAGAAGTGCAACTGCTGATTTTAGATGAGCCGACAGCCAGTTTGAATGAAGATGACAGCGAAGCCTTATTGCAATTGATGCTGCAATTTAAAGAACGTGGCATCTCATCCATTTTAATTTCCCACAAACTAAATGAAGTCAATAAAGTGGCAGACTCCATTACGATTTTACGGGATGGTGCCACTATAGAAACACTCGATTGCCAGAAAGACAATATTACCGAAAACCGCATTATTCGCGGAATGGTGGGGCGTGATTTAACCCACCGTTTCCCTGAACGGGAATCAAACATTGGGGAGACAATGTTTGAGATTAAAAATTGGCAAGTTTACCATCCCATTCATCCAGACCGGAAAGTGATCAACGACATCAATATCCATGTGCGCCAGGGTGAAGTGGTAGGCATCGCCGGTTTAATGGGTTCTGGCAGAACTGAGCTGGCAATGAGTGTGTTTGGCCGCGCATATGGCAGGCACATTAGTGGCAAAGTTTACAAGCGGGGTGAAGAACTGGATGTGAGTTCCATTGACAAGGCGATTGATTCTGGCATTGCTTATGTGACGGAAGATCGCAAACAGTATGGTTTGATTCTAATTCAGGATATTAAAAACAACATCACGCTGACCAATCTGAAGGCAATTGCCAAAAATTCAGTCATTAATGAGCCGCGAGAAATGGTTGTCACCAATGAGTATCGTGACAAACTGAATATTAAATGCTCCAGTATTTTACAGAAAACAGTCAATCTTTCTGGTGGAAATCAGCAGAAGGTTGTGTTGAGTAAGTGGCTCTTTGCCAATCCTGATGTATTGATTTTGGATGAGCCAACACGTGGGATTGATGTGGGCGCTAAGTATGAAATTTATACCATCATCAATCAACTAGCGGCGGAAGGGAAGGGGATTATTCTCATTTCTTCTGAATTACCTGAAATTTTGGGTGTATGTGACCGCATATATGTAATGAATGAAGGCAAAATCGTTGGTGAAATGCCTGCAGAAACCGCCTCTCAAGAAAAAATTATGGAATGCATTATGCAACAAGAGGTTGAACAATTATGAAATCCTTAGCGACACTTTTCCGGAATAATATTCGACAATACAGCATGTTGTTTGCGCTGATTGCCATTATGCTGTTTTTTCAGATTGTGACAGATGGCACCTTGATGAAGCCAGTGAACCTGACTAATTTGATTTTGCAGAACAGCTATATCGTGGCGATGGCGATTGGTATGCTGCTGGTTATTGTTGCCGGGCAGATTGATTTGTCTGTGGGTTCTGTGGCTGCTTTTACAGGGGCTGTGGCAGCGGTGATGATGGTTGAATATGAGATGAATTTCATCTTGGTCATCTTTATCTGTCTGATTATTGGGGCTTTGATTGGGGCGGCGCAAGGATATTTGGTTTCTTATCAGAAGGTACCTTCTTTTATCGCAACGTTGGCGGGGATGCTTATTTTTAGAGGGTTGACCCTGGTTATTCTTCAAGGGCGTTCCATTGGCCCTTTTCCGACTGGTTTTCAAAAGGTAAGCTCAGGTTTTTTGCCTGATGTGTTTGGTGGCGAATCGTTACATATTACGACGATTGTAATTGGTGTGATTATTTCACTCATTGTGGTTTATCTGGATTTTCGGTCACGCCAGAATAAACAGAAGTATGGTTTTGAAGTGTCGTCTATGGCTGTTTTTGTCTTGAAGAACGCCATTATTGTGGGCGTTATTCTATACATGAGCTATTTGATGGCTACTTATAAGGGGTTGCCCAATGTACTTGTTATCCTCTTTGCGTTGATTGTTATTTACTCGTTTATTACGAAACAAACGGTGATTGGGCGGCGGATTTATGCTCTAGGTGGTAATGAAAAAGCGGCACAGCTTTCTGGTGTGAATACGAAACGTTTGAAATTTTTGACGTTTGCCAATATGGGGATGCTGGCAGCATTGGGTGGCATGATTATTGCGGCTCGTTTGAATGTGGCGACGCCGAAAGCGGGCGTGGGTATTGAGTTGGATGTGATTGCAGCCGTTTTCATCGGTGGAGCCTCGGCTTCTGGTGGTATTGGCACGGTGATTGGGGCGGTAATTGGTGCGTTGGTCATGGGTGTGATGAATAATGGCATGTCGATTGTGGGGATTGGCATCGACTGGCAGCAAGCGATTAAGGGTACTGTGCTGGCCTTGGCTGTGTGGTTTGATGTTCGGAATCGAGACAAAGCCTAGTTAATTGTGAATTGTGAATGGTTAATTGTGAATGAGGTCAGGGAGATAAACATGAATCAAAACGATGCGCAAAAAGCAATTGAAAGCGGAAAGACAGTTCTTGGTATTGAGTTTGGTTCGACTCGGATTAAGGCAGTGTTGATTGGTGAGGATCATCTGCCGCTGGCGTCTGGTAGTTATGAGTGGGAAAACCAGTATGAAAATGGTGTTTGGACCTATAGTTTGGCAGATGTGTGGACGGGCTTGCAGGCAAGTTATCGGGAGTTGAGCACAGAGGTTTTGCGGAAATATGCCACTCCGCTGCAAGCGATTGGCGCTATTGGTTTTAGCGGCATGATGCACGGCTATCTGGCGTTTGACAAGGATGGCAATTTGCTGGCGCCGTTTCGTACCTGGCGCAATACCATAACGGGGCAGGCGGCAGAAGCGCTCACAGACCTGTTTCAATTTAATATTCCGCAGCGGTGGAGCATTGCTCACCTGTATCAGGCGATTTTTAATCAAGAAGCGCATGTCGGTGACATTTGCTATTTGACGACGCTGGCGGGTTATGTGCATTGGAAGCTGACGGGACAACAGGTGTTGGGTGTGGGGGAAGCGTCGGGCATGTTTCCTATTGATAGTGTGACGAATGATTATGACGCCCATATGATTGAGTTGTTCAATAAGCAGCTTGATGTAATTGGCATAGGGTGGCGGCTTGAAGATGTTTTGCCTCAAGTTTTGGTGGCTGGAGAGTCGGCTGGCGTTCTGACTGAGGCAGGAGCCAAATTGCTTGACCTGACGGGACAGTTGTCAGCAGGTATTCCGCTTTGTCCGCCTGAGGGGGATGCTGGCACGGGCATGGTGGCGACGAATAGTGTGGCCGTGCGCACGGGTAATGTGTCGGCTGGCACGTCTGTTTTTGCCATGATTGTGTTGGAGAAGGCGCTGTCGAAACTGTATCCTGAGATTGATATGGTGACGACACCAGCAGGCAAGCCGGTAGCGATGGTACACAGCAACAATTGCACCTCTGATTTGAATGCCTGGGTAGGTTTGTTCCGCGAGTTCACCGAGGCGCTGGGGGTGGAGATTGACCAGTCGAAGTTGTTTGAGATGTTGTATCAAAAGGCGCTGGCGGGTGATGCGGATGGCGGCGGGCTGCTGGCTTACAATTATTTGTCTGGGGAGCATATTACGCATCTTGAAGAAGGACGGCCGTTATTCGTCCGCACCCCCGAGAGTAAATTCACTTTAGCAAACTTCATGCGCGTGCATCTGTTTTCGTCGCTGGGCGCATTAAAGATTGGCCTGGATATTCTGTTTGAGCAGGAGCAGGTGGAGATTGACCAGATTTTGGGGCATGGCGGATTTTTCAAGACGCCTGTCGTGGGCCAGAAGATGATGGCGACGGCCATGAATGTGCCGGTTTCGGTGATGGAGACGGCCGGTGA
>JACSSI010000493.1 GCA_014879345.1 Anaerolineae bacterium
GCGATTCAGCAGTTTTTGCATGATGTGGCCTGGGGCGATCTGGACGTGCTGGTGGTCGATCTGCCACCCGGTACTGGCGATGCCCAACTTTCATTAATCCAGCGCATTCCGGTCGATGGGGCCATTATCGTTTCCACCCCGCAGTTGGTGGCGCTGGATGATGCCCGTAAGGGGATCGCCATGTTCCAAAAAGTGGGCGTACCCGTGCTGGGGTTGGTGGAGAATATGAGCTATTTCCGCTGCCCGGACTGTGGCGGTGTGCATCATATTTTTGGCCACGGCGGCGCGGCTGATCTGGCCGTGGAATTAAACCTGCCGCTGCTGGCAGAAATTCCTTTAGAACCGCTTATTCGCGAAGATAGCGACAGCGGCCTGCCGGCCGTGTTGGATCCCAATTCAGACACGCGCCGCGCTTTTTATGGCCTGACCCAGGCGGTCAGTGACGGCCTTGGTATCATGCAGGCCATACCGGAGGTGATGGGATGAGTACGCTACAATCTTCTATTCCTGTCGCCGCTTCCACGCGCCTCCTAGATAAGTACGTGCTGCCTAAAGTGGCGCTGACGGTGATTACCATCGCCTCTTTTATCGGTACCTGGCTGACCATGAGCACGCATGGCGCGGGTACGTGGTTCCAGGTGAGTACGCGCTGGCTGCATCTGATTAGCTTCGCCACTCTGGCAGGCGGATTTATGTGGAAGGGGCTGTTTACGCATCCGGCGCAAAAACGGGCGCAGCAGTCCTATTTCACTCAGTTCACAGCCGCTTCTTTTGCCCGTTTTCGGCGAATAACCCAGATCATTCTGCCGCTTTTTGTGCTGACGGCCGTTTATGACCTTTTCCGTTTTGCCGGTTGGGGTGTGGGTTGGTTGGCGGAAGCAGAAATTTTTCTTCTGGCCATGATTGCGCTGACTATTGGCATTGATGCTTACGGCCGTCGCCAGCAAAATCCATTTGCCCAACGCAGTCTGGCCCGGCTCATCCTCCTGCTGCTGCTGCTCGATGCCCTGGTGCAGGCTGGTTTTGACGTGATGTTGGCACAGGGCGGCGGGATACGGCCGTGGTTCGTGCGCTGGCTGCACCTGGCTGCCTTTGGCCTCTGGTTCGGCGGCGCGGTATGGAACATCTTCATCACCGTACCGGCGGCGCGAGGCATCGTCTCCTTGCCGGTCGTTGTCGCTGCCAGCCAGCAACTGGAGCGGTTTAGGATAGCGGTACGACTCATCTTGCCGACGTTGATCATCACCGGTTTTATCCAGGCATATCGTTACGTTGGTTTTAATCTCAATGCCTTAACCGCTTCAACTTTTGGCTGGTTAATCCTGGCAAAACTATTATTGATCGGCGTCCTCATCGTTGTCTTTCTCACCTGTCCGATGTGGCGAGCCTGCTCTCCCATCTCCGGCATGTGCAAACTCGACGATTTGTACGCCAGGGAGCATGAAGAATGAGCGCTGTAACTACCTCACCGGCAACGCAAATATTAGACAATCGAGGCCGCGACTGCGCCGCTGGTTTTGTCAAGCTGTTGGAAATCATGGATACGCTCGCGGCGGGGGAGACGCTGCGTATCCTGAGCACGGACCCGGCCTCGCAGCGTGAACTACGCCAGTGGGCGACCCGCGCCGGACATACCATTTTGGAAGCGGAGAAAAGTGGCCCATTTTGGCATCGTGAATACCATTACTTGATTCGCAAGGAGGAAGAACCATGAATCGGATAGAAGCAATTATCCTGGCCATGGCTGCAGCGGCCGCTGCTCAATTTCGGCCCAACGGATTTGCCCAAAAGCGGCCAGACGTTCAGGCTTATCTGGCGTTAAAGCGGCTGCTGGTAGATAAGTACCCGACCGTCAGTCATGACATCCTTGATGTGGGACCAGGCTCTGTGGAACGACAAAATGTGCTAAGAAACCAGTTGCAGCAGGCAGGTGTGGACGAGGATACGGCCGTAATGCGCCAGATCAGGCAGATCCTGCAACTGATTTTGAAACATGATCCCAAATCAGCAACGGCCGTTTTCGTTACCCCTGCTGATTTACAAAACGCATTAATTACCCTTACAAACCATTTGGAGGCAGTTGAATATGAACAACGAAACCGTATTAGACATCCGCACCATTCCGCCGATGAACCGGCACCCGCTTATTTTTGACCAATTTGAAGCGCTGGACAGCGGTGAAGACTTCATTTTAGTCAACGATCATGACCCTAAGCCCCTTTACTATCAATTTCAGGCGGAACGGACGGATCGGTTCACCTGGGAATATATAGAGCAAGGGCCAGAGGCGTGGCGCGTTCGCATCGGACGCCGTTGAATCACATGAAGCTGCCTGTGTTTTCCCAAACACGCCGCTCTTACCGGCAGCGGGCGCCGCTGATGGTCATGGCGGCGTTAGCCCTGCTGGGCGGGCTGTGGGCCGGTTTAATTCGCCTGGGTTGGCCGCTGTCGCCGCTGACGCTGCAACTGCCAGCCCAGCATGGCCCGCTGATGGTTTCTGGCTTTCTGGGCACGCTGATTAGCCTGGAACGGGCGGTGGCGTTGAGTCAAAATCAAAACGGGCGTCGCCGCTACTATCTGGCGCCGCTTCTGGCCGGATTGGGTGGTGTGACGCTTTTTTTGACCCTGCCAACGGCCGTGCCCCGCGGCCTGAGTACCCTGGGCGCGGTTGGGTTGGTACTTATCTTCGTCGTTATCAACCGTTTGCAGCCCACCATAGACCACGCTGTTATGGGGATTGGGGCGCTGCTGTGGCTGGTGGGCAGCAGTTTGTGGCTGGCCGGACGGCCGCTTTTTCATGTGGTTCCCTGGTGGGCTGGTTTTCTCGTTTTGACTATCGCCGGTGAACGGTTGGAATTGGCGCGGGTATTGTTTCTCAAACAAAAGACCCGTGCCTCCTTCCTCGTGATCATCGGATTATTTTTGATTGGTCTTCTGATCTCTCTGGCGGTGTTGGACGCCGGACTGCGCCTGGCCGGGATTGCCCTGCTTGCCCTGGGATTGTGGCTGCTGCGCTACGACATTGCCCGGCACACTATCCGGCAGAAAGGATTGACCCGTTATATTGCCGCCTGTCTGCTGCCAGGGTACGTTTGGCTTATTATTAGTGGGGCGTTGTGGCTGCTCTACGGTGGGCAGTACGTGGCCGGCCCTGTTTATGATGCGCTGCTGCACACCATCTTCGTCGGTTTCGTCTTTTCCATGATTTTTGGCCATGCGCCGGTGATTATTCCGGCCGTGCTGGGCATCCAGGTCCCGTACACGCCGCTTTTTTACGTCCATCTGGCGCTGCTGCATCTTTCGTTGGTGATGCGTGTGGCGGGCGACTTGCTGTTGTGGCTGCCGCTGCGACGTTGGGGCGGCTTGTTGAATGAGGTGGCGATAGTGCTGTTTTTATTGGTAACGGCCGTTGCTGTCTGGCGCGGGAAGAAGAATGATAAATCGAGGAAATAGCGTATGCCCCCTTTGACCCGTTGGTATATAAAGTCGGCGCTGGTCTATCTCACGGCAGCTTTACTGCTGGCTGTTATTTTGGCGCTGCCCATCAATCTGCCCCTTTTCATTCGTTACATGAACCCAGCCTACTTTCATCTCTTTCTGGTAGGCTGGGTGACCCAAATGATCTTTGGCGTCATCTACTGGATGTTTCCCATCATTACCCGGGCGCAACCACGAGGCAATGAGCAGCTTGGCTGGGCCAGTTACGCCCTGTTGAATGTAGGCTTGCTGCTGCGCGCCATCGGCGAACCCCTGGTCAGCACCCGCCCAGAAGCGGGATTGGGCTGGCTTTTGGCGGTTTCTGCCCTGCTACAATGGTTGGCGGCTGTCCTTTTTGTCGTACTAGCCTGGCCGCGGGTGAAAGAAAAATATCGCGGAGAGTAAAATGCCCCGTCTCAGCCAATGGATCATCCGCGCCGCCTTCATCTACCTTTTATTGGGCTTCACCTTTGGGGCGTTGCTCTTAACACATAAAGGTATGCCGCTGCATCCAGCTTTGTGGGGCTGGCTGCCGGCTCACATCGAATTTTTACTCATGGGTTGGATTGTACAGCTCACGATGGGCGTCGCCTTCTGGATTTTACCCCGCTACTGGAAACATCCCCGCGGGACGGATGAAATTTACGCTCAAATTGCTTTTGTTTTCCTCAATCTGGGCATCTGGTTGGTTGTAGCTGGCACAACTTTCCGCGCCGGGATTTGGGTTTTGTTGGCCGGGCGTGTCGTTGAGGTTGGTGCGGTTGTATTCTTCGCCCTTCATGCCTGGAAACGGATTGTTTCCAGAGAAGGTGCATAATCTACAAACCAATATGCTATCAGGCCCACCTCAAAAACCTATTTGCCGCAACCTCAATCCAAATTCCACAACGCTTTGCCACTCCTTTAGCGCTGGCAGCACCCGCCAGGCCGCGTAGCCCTGGCCTTCGCCTTCATCGAGTAGGGTGATGAGACTGCGCAAACGGCCGTTTTCCCACAAATACCCCGCCCATTCCGGCAACAAAGGCAAAGCCAGGCATTTATTGAGCATGGGGTAAAACAGGGGCGG
>JACSSI010000494.1 GCA_014879345.1 Anaerolineae bacterium
GGCTAAACAAGTGGTTTGTATTAAACGGCCGTTTTCTTAGCATTAGTCACCCATTTGGGAGACCAACCACTCTGCTGACCGAGAATCATATTCAATTGGGCAACATGTTCTTGGACGTGGCGCATATTGTCCAAGAGCAGCCCGGCGAAGGTGATTTCCCCCCAAGGGAAACTGCATTTTTGGTTCGCTTTCTCGTCTGTCAGCGCTTCGATTGTTAATCGGCATTTCGTGCGATTATGCTCGAGGTAGGTTTGCAGTTCGTCCTTGGTATAAGGTTTCTCTGGAATGAGTCCGGCTGGATCTAGTTCATCGAGTGTGAAGGGGGCAGGAGGCATAAAACCTTCAACCGAGCCGGACAGGTACAAATCGAGCCAAAAGAGCGTGTGATAAAGGATATACCAAAACTCTGCGGATTGGGGGAGTTTCGGATCGTCCCAGAGACGGACTCGCCACAGGTGATCCGGGCAGGCGTGAAGAACATTCTCGAGCATATCAATGGTAGCACCGAATTGTTGTAATAATGCCGTTTTCATTTGAATGCCAGTTTGCCGATGAAGATGCGTACGGTTTGAGCCATGGCCTGGGCGCGAGCAACGGCCGTTCCCGTGTGAGCCGTCGCATCCATCAATTCTTCAATCTGAGACGGTTGCAAATAGTCCCCAATACGTTCATCAGACACCATCAAATCGACCAGCGGATTGGCTTCTCCCTGGCGCATCGTGGCCCAGGCTTGCAGGCTCGCTTCACGGATCCACTCGTGGCCGTCCTGGCGGCTGCCTCCGGCGGCGACCAGCGCCATCAGCACCCGTTCGGTGGCGGCAAAGGGGCCGTAAGTTGCCATATTGCGGGCGATTGCTTCTTCGTCGATGACCATTTCCGCCACAATGCGGTTGGCGCGGCGCAAGATTTCGTCGGTTGCCAGGAAGCCTTCAGCCTGGAAGAGACGGCGGTTGGCGGAGTCGTCGAGGCTGCGCTCCAGAATGGCCTGGCTGGCATTGTCCCAGGCAACGGCGGGCAGACCAGCCACGTAACGAGCCAGGGAGCAGATGTTTTCTGTGTTGATTGGATTGCGTTTAAAGGGCATGGCCGAAGACCCAACTTGCTTTTTGCCAAACGGTTCTGCCCATTCCCCAAACGGCGGCGATTGCAAAATGCGGAAATCCAGCGCAAATTTATGCAGCGAGGCGGCAATGCCTGCCAGCACCTGCTGAATGCGCAAGTCTTGCTGGCGGGTATAGGTTTGGGTGGCGATGGGGAAATAGGGCAGTTTGAGGTGGTTCATCGCAATTTTTTCCATTTCTTGCGGCGTCATGCCCGTGCCGTGCAGCAGTTCGGCGTAGCTGGCCTGGGTGCCGACGGCTCCTTTGAGACCTTTGCCTCTGAGATTGGCGATGAGTGTTTGCAGCGCTTGCAGGTCTTCGAGCAGGTCTTGGGCGTAGACGGCGAAGCGGTAGCCGAGGGTGGTGGGTTCGGCGGGTTGGATGTGGGTGTGAGCCATGGTGGGGATAACGGCCGTTTCCTCAATCTTTTCCGCTAACCTTTCCAATAACTGCATCAGTTGGTCTCGCAGCAAAACGGCCGCTTCACGCAGACGCAGCGTATCAACATTATCAGTAATATCGGCGCTGGTGGCGCCCCAATGAATGATGCCGCCGCCGACTGGACACTGCTCGGCATAAGTGCGAATTTCTGCCATCACATCATGACGTGTCTCTTTCTCGATTTCCAAAGCGCGGTCGATGTCGATGTCATTGACGTGGGCTTGCAGATCAGCCAACTGTTCCGCAGAGACCAAACCTGCCTGATTTTGTGCCGTCGCCAAAGCCAGCCAAACCTGGCGCATGAGCTGCCGTTTGCGCACTTCTGACCAGATATGGCGCATGTCTGCACTGCCGTATCGCCAGGAAAATGGGGATATGAATGTATCGTGTGAAAAAGTCATGGGCTTTTCTTTACAGGACAGGGATAAATACAGAAAACACGTTTTTTTAATTATTTTCCGTGTTATCCGTATCGATCCGTCTCCAATTGTCAGGTAGTTTGGATTTAAATTTCTTCTCGTGAAGAAGTGGGTTGATGTTTTTTCTTACGACCAGGTTTCCGTTTGGTCTGTTCTTGTAAGGCACGTGTTTCCTCGATCAAACGACGGCGTTCTTCTTCCAGCCGATCCAGGATCGCATCATTTTTATCTTTTTGTTCATCTGTGAGTTCTACTTTACGTCTTGCCATTTTGTATTCTCCGTGACATATGATTCAGTCAGGGACGTGGGTGAATCGCTCTCTATTTCATATGTTTACAGTAAGCAGTTGCTGTTTAGCGTCTCGCTTGATAGTTAGGGGCTTCTTTGGTAATGGTAATGCCATGCGGATGGCTTTCCAGCAGACCTGCATTGGTAATTTGCACGAATCGGGATTTTTCACGCAGTTCTTCCAGATTGGCTGCTCCAACGTAGCCCATGCCGGAACGTAAGCCACCCATCATCTGATAGATTATATCATCTAATTTGCCACGATAGGGGACTTGTCCTTCAACGCCTTCTGGTACGAGCTTTTTACTTTCGCCATATTTCTTGACGGCGCTGGCGTATCTATCCGCGCCGTGACCTTGCATGGCGCCTAAACTGCCCATGCCGCGATACACTTTATAGCGCCGCCCTTCGTACAGAATAATGTCGCCCGGACTCTCTTCCAGACCTGCCAGCATGGAGCCAAGCATGACCACATCTGCGCCTGCTGCCAGGGCTTTCACGATGTCGCCGCTGTATTTGAGACCGCCATCGGCGATGCAGGGGATATTGTGTTTGTGGCTTTCGTGGGCACACTCTAAAACGGCCGTTAACTGCGGCACACCAGCCCCGGACACAATGCGGGTGGTACAGATGGAACCGGCGCCAATACCCACCTTCACGGCGTCTGCGCCCGCATGGATGAGATCACGAGTGCCGGCAGCCGTAGCCGCATTTCCCCCAATAACGGCAATGTGGGGATACCGCTTTTTGGCCTCTTCAATGGTTGCCAAAACGAGTTTGGTGTGGCCGTGGGCGGTGTCGATGACAATCACATCCACTTGGGCGTTGACCAGTTGTTCCAGCCGCTGAATCCCTTTTTCGCCAACGCCAATGGCAGCCGCAGCCAATAAACGCCCTCCGTTGTCTGTGACCACATGCGGGTAGTCGATCTTTTTGAGGATGTCTTTGACGGTGATGAGGCCCATTAAACGGCCGTTTTCATCCACAAGAGGCAGCTTTTCAATGCGGTGTTTATGCAAGATGGCTTGCGCTTCTTCCAGCGTCGTGCCCACAGAAGCAGTGATTACATTGTCGCTGGTCATAAACTCTGAAATCGGCTGCTGCCCGGGAATGACAAACCGTTTGTCTCGATTGGTGAGGATGCCGACGAGGATGCCGTCATCGTTGGTGATAGGTACACCAGAAATGCGGTAGCGGCTCATCAGCGCTTCCGCGTCTGCCAGGGTGTTTTCTGGCTTCAGCGTAATCGGATCGACAATCATGCCAGCCTGCGACCGCTTTACCTTATCCACTTCCTGCGCTTGCTCTTCGATGGAGAGGTTTCGATGAATGACCGCCACACCTCCCAGCCGTGCCAGGCCAATCCCCATTTGCGCCTCGCTAACCGTATCCATCGCTGCCGACATGATGGGTAAGTTGAGATGGATGTTTTGTGTGAGTTTTGTACTCAGATCAACTTCATCCGGCAGCACCTCGGAATACCCAGGAGCCAGCAGCACATCATCAAACGTTAGTGCCAGTCCGCTTACTTTTTTTTCAATATCCATCGTTTTCTTCCTTATTTTGATTGATGATTTATGATTTACGATTGACGATTGGCACCAGGCAGAATCGTCAATCGCAAATCGTCAATCGTTAATCGCCAATCGCTTAACTTCGTTTCGGTTTGGGTTTGTGTACACGCGGTTTTTTGCGGTTCAAGCTTGCTGGCAGTTTTTTGTTTCGAGCCAGTACAATCCAAACACCAACCAGTGCCAAACCTACAGCCATGAGCATGGAATAGGTAATAAAACTATTGCCTACTGTTGCCTGGTCTGGACGGAAAAGTTCGATCCAGGCACGATTGCCACCCCACCAGATGAGGAAAAGACCAAAGGTAGTGCCTGGCGCCCAAATGTTTCGGTAACGGCCGTTTAGCCACGCCAGCAGCAAAAACCCAATAAACAACATAATCGATTCATACAAAAACGTGGGATGAAAACGGGTAGTTTCTGGGAACTCTTGCATATTGGCATAAATCGCCATGCGATGCGGCGCAGAAATGAGAATGCCCCAGGGTAAATCGGTGGGTGGCCCATACAGTTCCTGGTTGACATAATTACCCCAGCGCCCAATTGCTTGCGCTAACAGCAATGCCGGGCCAGCCGCATCGGCATAATGCCAGATTTTAAGCCGCCGCCATTTGGCAAAAATCCAGCCGACGATGGCCGCGCCGATAAAACCGCCTAGAATATTCACACCCCCGGCGCGAATGTTGATCACATCAAGGAGAGAATCATATTTCCCCCC
>JACSSI010000495.1 GCA_014879345.1 Anaerolineae bacterium
CCCCAATCACCCCACGCCATAAAAACAACTCGACATTTCGCCCAGCTAATACCTGTTTCACAGCGAACAGCGCATATGTTACAATTTAGCGATGACCCTATGACGCTACAAACAAATGATTCATCTCCAAAAGTGATTTTACAGCGCATCGACACCATTATTTCCGAATTACAGGTGTTGAGGCAGCAGGTTTTGACCATTCAACCACTTGATACCCCATCAACAAACCTCGTGGAAGAACTGGCCGGAGCGTTAGGCCAAGGGGCCTGGGATGAATACGACCCCGATCTTGATTGGAAACGATTTGACACATGACACAACCTGTTGCCGCATTTAACAGCCAGGCAATTTATCTGGATACGATGATCCCTTATGCATAAAAGAACAACGGATGGAAGCCTGCTAAAATATCTTTTATACTAGCGTTTGCATCAATTTATAAGGAGACACCGCATGACATTGGAACTCGAGAATACAGAAGTTGACAAGTTAGCGCGAGAATTAGCCCACACAACTGGCGAGACGGTCTCCCAAGCTGTTATCAACGCACTCCGAGAACGATTAGAACGCGAAAGAAGTCGCAAAAATCGACCAGATGTGATGGCCGAAACATTACTGCGCATTGGTCAGGAATGCGCCGCGCTAACCGTCGTCGATAATCGTCACGCTGACGAAATAATCGGGTATGATGCGTATGGAGTACCATCCTGATGGTGATCGACACCTCTGCCCTCATCGCTATCCTCAGTGCCGAACCAGAAGCCGAAACATTTGCCACTGCGATTGCTGCGGCTAATAATCGATTGTTATCTGCGGCATCGTTTTTAGAAACGGCCGTTGTCATCGAATCACGTCATGGGTCAGCAGGCGGTGAAAAGTTGGATGAACTCATCCAAGCCGCTCACATACAAATTGAACCTGTCACAGCAGAGCAAGCCGCCGCCGCCCGTTTAGCCTATCGTTCATTTGGCAAAGGACGGCATCCAGCCGCCCTAAACTTTGGCGACTGTTTTGCCTATGCCTTAGCCAAAACCACCGACAAGCCCCTGTTATTCAAGGGAAATGATTTCAACCAGACAGACATCACAACTGCTTTAGATTAACGATTCTTCGGCCGTTCCCCCCAACCACCCCACGCCACAAAATCCAGCCGCCAACGGCCGTTCTCCTCAATCATCCCGCGCCACAAAACCCAGCCACCAACGGCCGTTCTCGCCAACCATCCACACCCTATGTTACAATTTAGTCAGCGAGGTACAAAAAATGACACTTCAAACAAATGATTCATCCTCACAAGTAATTTTGCAGCGCATCGACGCTATCATTTCTGAATTACAGGCATTAAAACGACAGGTTTCAACTATCCAGCCTGATGAGCCTGAGTCACTTATTGTGCCACCCGCAGAAGAAGATTCCCAGGTTGAGCGGGAAAAGAACGCTTATTTGCAGCTTTACCCTCAACTGAAAAAGCAATATGCCGGTCAATATGTGGCGATTCATAACAGCCAACTTGTGGATCATGACGTAGATTATGGCGCCCTATTTGAGCGTATTGACGACCGATTTCCTGAAACATTTGTTTGGCTAACGTGCGTTGAAGCTGAACCAATGGGAACAATTGTGGTGCGTTCTCCTCGATTTGTTAGGGAAGAAGCATGATTATCCACAGCCATGACTATAATTCCCGTTATTTTCCCGCCATGCCCATCATTGAAATACAAATACGGCGTCGCGCCGGTCAAGAACCGCTAACCTTAAAAGCTGTGGTTGATTCTGGCGCTGACGCGACCATGATTCCATTACGTTATTTGCGTCAGTTACAAGTCAGAAAAGGCCAAACGAAATGGTTGTCAGGCATCACTGGCGGACGTTATGAAGTGGACATGTATACGCTTGCCATCCAAATTGGTGAACAACCTGTCTGCTATCTTGATGTCGTTGGCACAGAAAATCGAGATGAATTGATTGTGGGACGCGATTTTCTGAATCAATATATCGTGACTTTGAACGCCCCTGCCCATACCGTAGAAATCTCGTTGTAAATAGAAACACAACGGCCGTTCTCCCCAATCACCCCGCGCCACAGGAA
Source organism: Anaerolineae bacterium (assembly GCA_014879345.1). Taxonomy (GTDB): domain Bacteria; phylum Chloroflexota; class Anaerolineae; order Promineifilales; family Promineifilaceae. Next base: position 2,090 of record JACSSI010000495.1, read on the forward strand.
CCAGCCAACAACGGCCGTTTTCCCCCAAATTTATACGGTAACAAGTTCTCGAACATGCAAGATTTCATACTCGTTCATAAGACGAATATCTTGGGCGGCCAATGTTAATACGGCTACTGTCTCGCCTTCCCCCGTCACAAATTCCACCTCATAGGCAGCCCCACCTTTATAAACATGAACAACAGCACCTATATCTCCTTGTTTCAAGCCATAAGCCTCTACATCATGAGACAAAACAATCGTGTCTAGTTCTTTTATCATGGAATCACCTCAACTTATTATTTGGGAAGTGGATGCGCTGTGACAAATCTCGGTTCATCTTCATCCATCTCTATAATCCAAACAGTACGTACATTCACTGTCATATCCATTGGTGTCATCATAACGCCATCAACTGTATATTTTGTGCCAAAGGGAGACGCCGCCAAATTCACGACATCTTCCGTTTGGGCAATGGACAGCAGTCCTGTTTCCAGTAACCTGGCGCTGTCCTCGTTAAAGCCAAAACCGCGAAAAAATTTTGCTTTACTTTTACCAACGGAGTGTGAAGACGACAAAAGATAATCGTACAATTTTGCAGAAGGAATATGGGCCTTTTCGCGGTTGGGTAAATTCATGCCAATGACCAATCGTAACAATTTTGCTGCGGATATTATAGCAGAAGAATCATGGAATCTACTGTTTATAAATCTATGAGCAACCAACTGCCGTTTCTCCCACCTGTCCATGTACCAAACAAAACGGCCGTTACCCCCACCTCTTTACGCACCACAGCACCCAACCGACTACGGCCGTTCCCCCCAAACACTCCACGCCACAAAACCCATCCGGCATTTCGCCCAGCTAATACCTGTTTCACAGTGAACAGCGCATATGTTACAATTTAGCGAGTGAGGTATTGACATATGACACTACAAACAAATGATTCATCTCCAAAAGTGATTTTACAGCGCATTGACACCATTATTTCCGAATTACAGGTGTTGAGGCAGCAGGTTTTGACCATTCAACCAATTGATCCCCCATCAACAAACCTCGTGGAAGAACTGGCCGGAGTATTAGGCCAAGGAACCTGGGATGAATACGACCCTGATCTTGATTGGAAGCGGTTTGACGAATGACACAACCTGTTACCGCATTTAATGGCCTGACAATTTATCTGGATACGATGATCATTATGCGCTGTTGCGCAACATCGACTCACAGGCAGCAAAAATTTTATTTCAACGGTTGCAAGCGGGTGAATTCCGCGCTTTTACCTCAGTGCTAACATTTGATGAATTAGCTTACCGGCTTTTACTGGCGGCTATTCGTGATAATTACCCTGGGAATCCGCTTGATCAATTGCGTCAGAATGAAGTGCAGCTAATTGAGACCTATTCCCCAAAAATCGTGGCGCAACTCCAACGATTACAAACCTTTCCCAATTTAACCCTTCTCGATGTGACAACCAGTGACATCACGCAAATGAATCAAATGATGCAGCAGCATCATCTACGACCGCGAGATGCCCTGCATCTGGCTGCTATGCATAAATGCAACTGTTTTAATCTTGTCAGTCAAGACTCAGATTTTGACCATGTGCCATACTTAAATCGGTTTACGCTGAGCGAATAACGGCCGTTCTCCCCAAACACCTCGCACCACAACACCCACCCAACAACGGCCGTTATCCCCCATCACCCCGCGCCACACCAGCCAGCCGACACGGCCATTTCACCCCACCAATTTACGATTTCAGATTGACGATTGACAACTGCCCCCACGCACCCCATAGATAATTGAGCATTAGCAATTAATTGACCATTAGCAATTAACCCGGCCGTTTCTCCAAATGGTATAATAAATACAAATATAAAATGTAGACGGGGTTGAGCCAACCCAAGGAGAAACTGATGACCACCAATACGCAGCGGATCATATACTGGATTCCCAGAGTGTTGTGCATGCTTTTGGCACTATTTTTGAGTCTGTTTGCTTTAGATGTGTTTAGTGAAGGCTATAGTGTGGGTGAAACAATGCTAGCGCTGTTCATGCATTTGCTGCCCACAATGCTGCTTATTATTACCTTAATCGTCTCATGGCGATGGGAGTGGGTGGGCGCGATTGGTTTTAATGCACTCGGGTTGTTCCTGCTCATTTCAAGCGGCGGTGAAAGCTGGTTCATCTCTGTGCCATTGTTTATTGTGGGGATTCTTTTCCTCGTGAGTTGGGTGCTCACTAAAAGGCAGAAAACAAAATAGAAACCTTGAAAAGCCCACATGCCGCATTGAGCATTGACAATTGAAACGGCCGTTCCCCCCAATCACCTCGTATCACAACAACCAGCCGCCAACGGCCGTTCCCCTCAATTACCTCGCACCACAAAAACCAGCCAACAACGGCCGTTCCCCCCAACCACCTCGCGCCACAACAACAATCAACTGAGAACAGTGAACGAATAACG
>JACSSI010000496.1 GCA_014879345.1 Anaerolineae bacterium
AACGTGAAGGAAGGGCAAGCTGTTGAAGCTGGCAGTTTGTTAGGCCTGGCTGATAATACGGGTAACAGTTTCGGTTCTCATTTGCATTTGACTTTGAAACATAAGGGAGAAACTCAGGGAAATTGGCCGAATAATATGATTGATCCCACGCCGTTTTTACTGCCTTTGTTAGGTGTGCAAAGGCCGGCTGGCCCCTTTACGGATGGCTGGGCTTATGAGGATGGGGTTTTTGTTATTGATGATTTGGCACAGGTTAATACTGGGGGTATCAATTTGCGAGAAACTCCCAGTGTCCAGGGCAAGCTTATTGATTTAGTTCCAGGCGGAACTGTGCTCGTTATTACGGGACCAAAACGGGGCAAGTATTATCCTGTTAAGGTGCCAACGGCCGCTTTGAGTACAGCTCAGCCTGCGCCCCCAGAAGTTGAACCTCAACCTATTCCTGGCCCAACCAAGGAAACGGTTGATGGGTGGGCATTTGCTGATTATGTGACTCGTTCCGGGAATAAGGGAAGTGTGGGGCAGTTTGGCATTAACTTGCGTGCTGATCCGAATCGTTCAGCTAAGAATATCGGTCTGGTTAAGGGGGGCAGTGTGATTGATGTGCTGGGTAATAAGCAGGGGGAGTATTTACCGGTTCGTGCGCATCTCAGCCAGTTTTCTGGTCCGGTTAGTATTCCTGATGCCCCAGTAATCACGCCATCTCCGGAACCGACGCCGGGACAGCCTCCTGCAAATTCTGTTTTAGGCTGGGCTTGGACAAACAATTTAAATATTAAGGATGGTGAAGCAATTTCCGGACGGTATGGCACAAGTATGAGGGCTCAGCCTACCCGCACTGGCGCCCGACTTGGCACGTTGAAGGAAGGAGCCAGGGCATTGGTAGCAGGTAAGCAAAAGGGTGAATATACGCCGTTGTATGCAAATAAAGGTGACGTTGATGATTTGCCTACGAAGCTCCCCACGGTTGAGCAACCAGAAGGGATGCCTGCTTCAGCACCAAAACCACCACCACAACCTATTCATGATACAACGCCGGGTTGGGCTTTTACGTCAGGGGTTGTGATATCGGGAGAAACGGCCGTTGTCGGCCCCTATGGTCTCAATTTACGAGATGCTCCTCGACGGAACGCGAATAACATTGGCTTCGTCCCGGGCAATGAACAAATCATCGTCACCGGTGCGGCTCAAGGCGAGTATACGCCAGTTCGTGTGGATGATGACATATTACAACTCCCGTTTGGCACGGGTGGTGCCGACACCACCCCATCTCCGGCAGAATCACCTGACATTGATCCAGACCCGGAACCATTAGGACGGGCAGAAATTGGCCTGCACGCTTCCGCAGACCCGGACATTCGTGATGACGAAGTGCAAGAATTCAACGACACTCGCCCTGGAATCATCAAAGTATTAACATTCCATAACCCCAACGGCATTCGCAAACTCGTCACTCAACATCCCGATGCCAAGTGGGTGGTACGCGCCTTTTTGGATTTTGGTGGACGAAACATCAGCCCCCGCCAATTCTTAAACGATACCCTCAGCGATATGAAACGTACCCTCAATCTGCTGCATGGCAAAGATGTGGTCATTGAGCTGCATAATGAGCCAAATTTACGTCCAGAAGGTTTGTTTACATCCTGGGCAGATGGCGCTGCTTTTGCCCGCTGGTGGCTAGAATTACACCAACTATATAAACAAGAGCTGCCCGGTCATAAATTCATCTATCCAGGGCTTTCCCCAGGTGGTGCAGTCGTCAATTTCAAGCAGGATCATATTCAATTTATTGAGGCCAGCCGTGCCGCCGTAGAAGCAGCCGATGGCCTTGGCGTCCACATCTACTGGTCGAATGTCTATCCCATGCAGCGCGGTTTGGATGTGCTGGACGATTATATTGCCCGCTTCCGCTACAAACCGATTTATGTGACTGAGGCCAGTAACAACAAAAGCGGCACAACAACTTATATGAAAGGGCGGCAGTATGTTGAGTTTTGGCAAGCATTACAAAAGCGGCCAACGGTCAAAGGCGTGACTTATTTTGTGGCGTCGGCCAGCAATCCAGCTTTCAAAGAAGAGGTTTGGGTGGGAAATGGTATCGGCAATATTGTAGGAAGGCGTTGATGAAACTTGTCACTTTTGAGCAAAACGGCACAGAACGAATTGGGGCAGTAAGGGGTGAAGGCATTGTTGAGTTAACGGCCGTTTTTCCCACCATGCTCACCCTCATCGACAACGGCACAGAGGGACTGTCCGCCGCCCAAGCCTATCTGCAAAGCCACAGTCCCACTTATCAACTCGATGACGTTCACCTGCTGGCGCCCATTCCCAACCCCAGGCGCAACATCATGTGCCTGGGGCATAATTATGCCGAACACGCCGAAGAATCCCTCATTGCCACCGGGCAAACCGTCGAACTACCAGAGTTTCCTATTATTTTTACCAAAGCAACAACGGCCGTTAACGGCCCATACGATCCATTTCCCTTCAACGCTGCCATATCCGATAAAATAGATTACGAAGTAGAACTAGGCGTCATCATCGGCAAACCAGGCATCAACATCCCACCAGCAGAAGCCATAAGCTACATCTTCGGCTACACCATCATCAACGACATCAGTGCGCGTGATTTACAATGGCAGCATAAACAATTCTTCAAAGGCAAAAGCCTTGATGGATCTTGCCCAATGGGACCCTGGATTATCACCGCCGACGAGCTCGATCCTACCAATCTCCACATCACCAGCCGCGTCAACGGCATCACCAAACAAGCCAGCAATACCCGCCACATGATCTTTGACATCCCCACCACCATCGACCACCTGTCACGCGGCATGACACTCCTGCCTGGAGACATCATCGCCACCGGCACGCCTAGCGGGGTTGGTTTTGCCCGCACACCGCCAGAATTCCTACAACCTGGCAACATTCTTGAAAGTGAAATTGAAAACATCGGCATAATGCGCACACCAATAGGCACATAGCTGACAGCAAAATAAAGGAAATGGAAAACCCATCTTGACGTCAATTCTTCATAAAATCAACCCATTTTCCTTGCCAAACATCAATCTTCATGTCCCCTCACCTCATTTTCATTGACAAGCCAGAGGGGACTGGCTATAATCCTCAGGCTAGGTAGGCTGAGTTGCTGTTGAGAGAACACTTTACTTTCAAAAAAAGAAGACTGTATAGTGTGGAGAGGGACAATTAGAGAGATTTACCCTGCTCTATTGTTAGCTCTGAGGAATATGTATAAGTAAATACCTTACTTGATTTCTCTAAACAACGGTACATCTAGAGTTACGAAACATTTAACTCGGCCGTCTCCACATTCAAATATGTGACGGCCGAGTTTTTTTCTTGAAAATCTATAATCCCATTTTTGGAAGAGTTTAATAAGTATGTCGAGCGAAGATGCACAATTTTTACAAGAACTATTAGATCAACATGATTATGAGTTGCCCAAGGCTGGCGATATACGCAAAGGTATTATTGTCGCCATCAACAACCAGGGTGTCATTGTCGATCTAGGCTTAAAACGTGATGGTTTAGTGCCTCCCACTGATTTAAGCAAATTATCTGATGAAGATCGGGCAGCCCTCAAAGTGAACGATGAAATTCCTGTTTTCATCCTCAACACTGAGCAGCCAGATAGTCTCCTCGTTTCCATCAATATGGCAATGCTCAATCAAGATTGGATTGAAGCAGAAGCCTTCATGGAAAGCGGCGAGATTCTGGAGGGGGAAGTCATTGGCTACAACAAGGGCGGCGCGATTATCCCTTACGGCCGTTTACGTGGCTTTGTTCCCGCTTCCCATCTGTCAGAACTGACACCAGGCATGAGCGACCGCAAACGTCAGCAAAAACTGGCAAAATTGCGCGGCGAAAAACTGCCTGTCAAAATTATTGAAGTAGATCGCCGTCGCCGCCGGTTGGTATTCTCCCAACGTGATGCCCAGAAAGAATGGGAAGAAAAGCGCAAAGGCGAACTGCTGGAAAACCTCAACGAGGGTGATGTTTTGACTGGTCGTGTCAGCGGATTGCGTGACTTCGGTATCTTCGTCGATATTGGTGGTGCAGACGGCTTGGTTCACATCTCTGAACTGGCTTGGCATCGCATTGATCACCCACGTGAAGTTGTAAAAGTGGGCGATGAAATTGAAGTTGTTGTCATGAAACTAGACCGTGATGAACAACGGATTAGCCTCAGCCGCAAGAAAGTTCTGGCAAATCCTTGGGATTCCGTCGAAGAACGTTACGAAATCAACCAATTGGTTGAAGGTACCGTGACCCGAATTTTGGACTATGGTGCATTTGCTGAAATTGAACCGGGTATTGAGGGACTGCTTCACGTTTCTCAACTCTCGCGCACCAACGTAGAAAACGTGTCAGAGGTGGTAAAAGAAGGCGAAACGCATCTGCTGCGCATCGTCAGTATTGACCCGCGTCGTCAGCGTATTGGTCTCAGCTTGAAGGCTGTTACGGCTCAAGAACAAATTGAATGGATGGCTGAACATATGGCACAGCAAGA
>JACSSI010000497.1 GCA_014879345.1 Anaerolineae bacterium
TAATCTACAGACTCGTAACCTTGCAAGGGCACAAGTCTAAAGGGGAACAATAAAGATGACAGAAATAACGAACAAAAAATACGATATTGTTATTACCGGTGGGCGGGTCATCGACCCCGAAACAGGACTCGATGCAGTGCGCAACGTCGGCATCAAGGGCGGCAAGATCGCCGCAGTCACCGAGGAGCCGATCAAGGGCAACGAGACCATCGATGCCACCGGGCATGTGGTATCTCCGGGCTTCATCGATATGCACTCTCACAACGGCGGTTACCCGTTTGGGCAGAAACTGGCACTGCACGATGGCGTAACAACACCCATGGAGCTTGAGTTAGGTGTCTACCCCGTGAAGGGCTGGTACAACTCTCTAGAGGGTAAGTCGCGGACCAATTACGGCGCGACCGTCGGCTCTGTCCCGATCCGAGAGAGAATCCTCAACCCGGATTTCAAGGAATTGTTCGATGGCAATCTCATACTCGACGCTCTCGCTCGCCCCGATGACTCACACTTGAGCATGAACTGGTCTAAGGATCATGCATCTGCTGAACAGATTGAGCAGTTCGAGCGTATGATGGAGGAAGGTCTCCAGGAAGGGGCCATCGGAGTCGGTCACGCGGTAGGGTATATGGTGAACGGCTGCTCGCAGCAGGAGTCCGTGATTGTCCAACAAATGGCGGGCAAGTACAGCGTATCGTCCTTCGTCCATGCCCGCTTCTCCAGCCAGATGCCGCCAACGAGCGGTCTGCTCGCGCTCTTCGAGATGATGGCTCCGCAGGAGATATACGGCGGCGGGATCGTCTTCCAGCACGTCCATGCCCAGGCCTTGCGGGATTTGATGAACGCTTTGGCACTCTTTGACACAGCGCGCGCGAAGGGGATCCAGGTCATCGGAGAGATCTACCCCTACAACTACGGCGCCACCATCGTCGGCGCCGACTATCTCGTTCCAGAAAACTACGGGCCCAACATGGGCCGGGATTACAGCGACATCATCGAAACCGCGAACCTGGAGCCGCTCACCAAGGAGCGCTACAACAAACTCATGCAGACGGCCCCCATGACATCGGTCATGTTCTACAACGCTCAGGAAGAAGATATGCTGAAGGGACTGGCCCACCCATCCACAGTTGTCGGCAGCGACGCCTTCCCGTACACCGTTCGTGAGACGGGTGAGATAGCGCTTGCCTGGGACACGCCTTTCGATGCAGTCGTTGGCCACCCGCGGGGAGCCGGCACGCACGCCCGCATTCTCGCGTTGGTGCGGGACAAAAAGCTCAATATCTCCTTGCCCCTTGCCGTCTCCAAGATGACCTACATGATCGCGCAGTACCTGGAGGAAAACGGAGTTCCGCAAATGGCCGACAAGGGTCGCATCCAAGTGGGTAAGGATGCCGATATCACCATCTTCGATCCCGAGACCGTTCAGGACAATGCCACCATGCAGACGGGCGCATTGCCCTCCAGCGGCATCCCCTACGTGCTCGTCAACGGCACCGTAGTAATCAATGATTCAAAGGCGGTGGATGACGTGTTCCCCGGCAAAGCAGTCTGGGGTTCGGGCAAGGCCGCCTAATGGGAATTGAAATCGCAGGAAGCCGGAGTCGATCAAGAATTCCGGTCACGCTGATCACCGGTTTCCTCGGAGCAGGGAAGACAACCCTGCTCAACCACATTCTGAGCGAGGACCACGGCGTGCGCGCCGCGGTCCTCGTCAACGACTTCGGTTCGATCAACATCGACGCGAAGCTCATCGTCGGGGTGGAGGGCGACACGGTCAACCTGGCCAATGGCTGCATTTGCTGCACCATCCGCGACGATCTGGTGGCAGCCTGTTTTGGGCTGCTACAACGGCCGGAATTACCAGAGTACCTGCTTGTAGAGACGAGCGGTGTGTCAGACCCTGTACCTGTGCTAAACACCTTTCTGGAAACCGAACTGGCGCAGTTTTTCGCCTTCAACAGCATCCTGACGGTAGTCGATGCTGAGCAACTGCCACAACTGGAGGGCGATATGGCACGGCTGGCTCGTGCTCAACTCGGGGTGGCCGACATTGTCGTCCTAAACAAGGTTGATTTGGTAAGCCAGGGTGATCTTGATCGCGTCAAGAAACTGGTGCAATTGGTGATTCCGGGATCGCGGGTCATTGAGGTTGTGCAGGGACGGATTCCGGTGGAACTTGTCTTTACTGAGCATGGTGATGCTATCCACCCCCAGCAGGGGAAAGAGGCACAACAGGAAGACCCGCATACCCACGATCACCCGTTTGCCACCTGGAGTTGGACGAGTGAAGCCCCCCTCTCCCTACCCAAACTCCGCTCAACGTTGGAACAGCTACCAGCGTCGGTTTATCGCTGTAAGGGTTTCGTCTATCTCGAAGAAATAACCGTTGCCCGTTATGTCCTACAAATGGTGGGCAAGCGTTATCAACTGGCAGAATCCGACCCTTGGGATGATGAACGTCCCCGATCAGAGATTGTCCTTATTGGAGGCAGAGACGGCATCGACAGTGAAGCGTTGCAACATGCCTTTGACAGCTGTGTGGGAACCGGCGATGACTCCGAATCACCAGTTCTCCGGCTGGTACGCAAACTTGCGCCGGAATTGTTGAGTCCAAAGCAGACATAGGAACCAAAATTCCGAAACGGCCTTTGTAAGGCAACAGCAATGGCGCGTAGTAGCACGCTCACATCATCACACAGGCGTTTGATGCGAACTGGTAGGCTATTTGCCAGAGCATAGATCAGCTTGTGCTGAGAACTTGGTGCGACCTTACCCTTGATTTCCTTTGGTTGCAGTAAGCCAAGAGGAACGAAAGAAGAGAGGAAGAATTGGAAGAATTATTGCAACAATTGTGGCAACTATTGCAAAATGCGGCGGATAGTAGTTCAGTGGTGCATGATCCGGAAGCCGAGGCATTGAACTTGTTCCTGTTCTTTGTTCAATGGTCGGCTATCATCCTCTCGTCGCTGTCTGGGCTATACGCGGCTCGAGCATATGGAATGGATTTCTATGGCTCTCTGGTCATCGCGTTTGTTGTGGCGTTGGGCGGGGGGACGATACGCGATATGTTGCTAGGACGCTATCCTATATTCTGGCTGAACCAGCCAGTATATGCCATAACCGTCGTAGGGATTGCGCTTTTCAGCCTGTTTGTCGGCGATCAGGCAAAACGAAGCAAAGTAGTCGCCAGAGTCGCCCAACCTGTCAAGCAGTTTACAGAAGACCAATCAACAGCATATCTTGTCGTTGACTCTTTGGCGCTGGGCTTGTGGGCTTATCTGGGCACTGAATATGCGCTTCAACTAGGAACGCCACTGATAGTTGCTCCGATTATGGGCGTGGTGACGGCATCATTTGGCGGTGTCTTGCGTGACCTGTTTTTCGCCAGGGTGCCACAATCATTTATGCCCGGTCAGATGTATGCCGTGGCGGCGGCGGTCGGAGCCGTTGTGTATGTGCTGTTGTGGGGTCTGGGAGTTGGTAGCACGGTAAGTTTTCTGGCCTGCTTTGTCCTCACCTTCCTCATACGTATCGCCTCTGTCAAATTTAATATTCGAACCGTTTAATTGCCTAAAAGCAATTAAACGCCTTGCCTTACATATCTACGTTCTAAATGATGTCATTGGAGAATGAACTATGAGTACAACAACATCTGATTCACAAAAAGAAAATGGGCGCACGCCCTCACTGGCAGCTTCGCTGTTGGTGTTTGGGGTTATGATCGGCCTGATCGTGCTATCGGTCGTCTTGTTTGGTGCTGAAGTTGCCGAAGGCCCACTGCAAGTGAGTATGACCTTGGCAACTATCTTTGCGTTGATGGTTTCTATTTTCTATGGTTATCGAGGCGCCCTGATTTCCCAAGCAATTGTGACCAGTGTGAACGGAACGCTAGGGACTATTTTCGCGCTTCTTGCGATTGGCGCCATCATTGGCACGCTCTATCTCTCTGGAACGGTGGCGGCCTTTATTTACTATGGTGTGGAGATTCTCAGTCCAGGTATTTACTATGTGGTGGTATTTGCATTGGCTTCTCTCTTGAGTATGTTGCTGGGTAGTTGCTTTACCGCGGCGGCGGCGGTTGGTGTCCCTTTTGTGGGTTTGGCGGCGCTTATGGGCGTGTCGCCAGCAATTACGGCGGGAGCGGCCGTTTCTGGTGCTATGTTGGGTGATAAAACAGCCAGGATTTCGGATACAGCGTTACTCACGATTGCTACCGTGGGCGGCATTAAGATTGAAGATCATTCGCGGATGGTGTTGCGTACCGCTATCCCCGCCGTAATCGTAAGCGCCCTCCTGTATCTAGGCTTGGGATTTTTTGGCAACACAGGCGCCAACCCTGTTGATCCTGCTCAAATTCAGGATTCGATTTCCCAGTACTTTAATGTTTCGCTGTTGGCCTTCCTGCCCATTGTACTGGTAGTTGCATTCTCGGCTCTTCGCTTTTCTGCGTTTATAAGTCTGATGTTGTCTGCCATTGCAGCCGCCATATTGGCGGCATTTACCCAGCATGATTTGATCGTTTCGC
>JACSSI010000498.1 GCA_014879345.1 Anaerolineae bacterium
CTTCAAAATAGGCCAGATGCACCTGCTCAATCACATCCGGATCGTCCCGCAGCAGCCGCGCCGACCAGAGCGCATCGCTCAAATCTGCACCCCTTGCTTCCAACTCCGTCGCCAGCCCGCCATCCAGCACAAACGCGCCATGCTTCTCTATAAACGGTAATATGGGATTATTCATCATGATTCGCTCGGTTAAAAAGATTAAAGATTGAAGATTGCGGCCACTGAATCTTCAATCTTTAATCTTCAATTTTCTACCCCAACGGCGTCACATCCGAATACTTTTTAGGGAAGAGAATGGGCAGGAGAACGGCCGTTTCCTCATTCCCATAACAATCAGCACGCGCATAATCCAGTTCCGCAAAGCTGCGGTAGCCAAACAATAGCTGCAAAAACGTCAGGTCTGGGAAAACCGCATCACCTTGTTCCAATCGTTCCGGCATATAAGTGCCGATCTCCGTTAACTTGCCTTCTACAAACACCAACGTCATCGTGGATGTGTAAAAATTCAGCTTCGTCGTGCCGCTGTGACCGGCCATCACGCTATCAGCCAAGCGTGCTTCCAATACCGGTGCGATATGGTGCATAAATCCAGGCAAATCCGGCACACGAATGTACCAGGCATACGGAGCGCGGGTTTTACTCAGTTCCCGCAGCAATGCTTCACAAAGCAAATGCCCTTCTCCCAAATTGAAGATAACCGCCTCCATTGGTTTAGGCAGCGTCGCCCGCAGCCGATCCGCCTCCCGCTGAAAATGGCGCAATAAAAACAGACCAACGGCTCGCCAGGAATGACCCGGAATCACACTCAATTCATGCACAGTAAATATTTGCCTGAACTTTTTAAATTCCACATAAGCAACGGGCTGCTGTGAAACAGGCTGCTCTGAGCCTGTCGAAGCGGTGCCTGAGCTTGTCGAAGCATCCACCACATAAAAATGCCGCCCATATGGCGAATCTCGATGTGCCTCTGCCATCTCATAATGCCACAATGCTTCGTCCCGCACTCGAGATATCAGACTCCGTGCTTGTTGAGCTTCATACAAAGGCTGCATAAAAGGAATATCCGCTGCTGTCGCGGGACGCAGACGGTAAGATTCCTCTTCAACTTTTTTGCCCTCGGGCGTGTGCTTTAAGGCATATTGACGCTGCCCGCCCAGATCAATCGTCATCTCATAACCAAATTGGCGGTAATACCAGGGAATGCCAGTGATTGCCTGCACCATCTCGCCCCGAGCCGCACTTTTAGCATGAACCGCCTCCATCTGCAACCGCACCAGTCCACGCCGTCGATAATCCGGGTCTGTACCGACCAACTCAGGCCGCCCCACCGGAAATTCAATGCCATCATACGCCCAACGCTGCGAAATCAAATTTAGGCTCGACACAATTTTGCCACCCGCATTTTCATCCACGACCACTGTAAAGTCACTCGGTTTTGTCGTTGGATGCCTGCCATTCATTAAATCACGCACCCAATGCGCCAACCAGCTATCTGGTTCGTCTGGATTATCACTATGGATGCGGACATTAAAGTCGGCCAGCGCCTCTGTGTCTTCGGGAACAGCCCAACGCAGTGTTAAGCCATCGCCCAAATCTTGTGGTAAACCGAATTGATTTTCATTTTCCATCGCTTTTTCCTTAGCTCCCCATGAATTTTATAAGATTAGTATAGGAATTTGAGTCTAGTATCTTGACGGCAAACCCTAAAATATGCAAGAATCATACGAAGATAATTTTTAGCATTTTAATAGGAGATTATTATGGCACTGTCTAATCCAAATTTCTGGCTCGTTTTACTGCCAACATGGGCAACCGGGACAATTCTCTTGCGGCTTATGATCAAGAAACGGAATGAAATGAAAGCGAAGAAAGTTCCCGTGCGTGTGCGCAGCCGTAGACAGTATTAATCTCCTGTTCAGCAAAACAAATAAATAAAAAGGCTCACAAATTGTGAGCCTTTTTTTTGTTGAAATTGTGTCGTCTATCACTGTAACGGCCAAAACAAGGGCAGCAATAGCATTGTTGCCACAAATATCACCAGCGTCAGCGGCAAGCCCAGTTTGACATAATCTGAGAAACGATAGCCGCCAGGCCCCATCACCAGTACATTGGCCGGATGCCCCACGGGGCTGAGAAAACTAACGGAAGCGGCAATAGCAACGGCCATCATCAGGCTGTAGGGAGAAACTTGGAGATCAACGGCCGTTTTCAGCACAATAGGCGCCATCAAAACCACCACCACCGCGTTCGGCATAATTTGAGAAGCCACATTTGTCAGCAAAAATAGCGCTGCCACCACAGCCAGAATACCAAGGGGGGCAACGGCCGTTATCATGCCCTGTGCCAAAAAATCAGCCGTACCACTCGTTTGCATGGCAATGCCCAGCGGCAGCATCCCCGCAATCAGGAACACCGCCTTCCACTCAATCTGCCGGTACGCCTCGTCCATACTCAGGCAGCGAGTAATCACCATGAGCAGCGCCCCCATCACCGCCGCAATCGAAATGGGCAGCCAGTTGAGAATGACAGGCAGCAGCACCAACGCCATGATAAACAAAGCCACCGGTGCTTTGTGCGTTTTCAACGGAGGCTGATCCGCCGCTTCCAGCAAGATAAAATCTGGCTCCGCCGCCAAGACCGGTCGTGCTGAACGAGGGCCATACAGAAGCAAGCCATCGCCCAATTGCAGCGGCATGGCGGCTAACCCATGCCGGTAAGGGCGGCCTTCGCGCCAAATGGCGACTACTGTCAGCCCAAATTTTTCGCGGAAATGAATCTGGCTCAACGTTTTGCCCACCACAGCGGTATAGGGTGACAAGGTAGCTTGCACCAAACCAACCTGCTCCGTTTCCAATTGATGCAAATCAGAGGGGTCTGACGCCACTTCTAATGTTGCTAATTGTGCCAGGGCTGCCAGGTCGTCGGGCATGCCTTGCACGAGCAGCACATCATCCGCCTTCAGCAAATTATCGGTGGCGATCAGTGGCTCAAACTGTTCTTCCAGCACCCGTCCCAACACCGTCAAGCCCATGACATCGCCTAGCTGGCTCTCGCGCAGCGTCTGCCCGACCAGGGTGGAATCTGGCGGGATGCGTATTAACAGGAGATTTTCACTCATCTGGCTGAACTCGGCCGTTTCGCCTGCGATTTGGCTGAAATCGGGCTGCGCAGCCAGGTTGGTAATCTGCACCGGATTGCCTTGCACGACGAGCTTGTCCTGTACACGCAATTTTTCTTGCGCCAGGCCACGTACATTTTGCAAACCATTACGGCGCAGCGCCAAGACGTTCACACCAAAGCGCCCCCGAAAATCGACTTCGGCTAATGTTTTGGCAGCCAATGTGGAACCAGGCATAAGTTTGAAAACGGCCGTTTCCACCCCACGAACCGGTTCTGAAGCAGGTATCACTGTCAACTGCTGCTGACGCAGTTTATCGACCTGCTCCCGTCGCCCGACTACCAACAGCTTATCATTGCCCTGCAAAACGGCCGTTGGCAATGGCGCCAAGTTCGTGTGTCCGTTACGAATAATGCCCACCACATTGACACCCAGCACATCACCCAGGCGGCTCTCAGCCAATGTTTTGCCTGCTAATGGTGAACTGGGTGCAATTTGGGCAGTAAAGAGGCGATCTTGCAAGTGGTAGCGGTCGTCGGAAGTGGTTGATGACACTTGTCCTGAGCTTGTCGAAGTGGCCTGTCCTGAGCTTGCCGAAGTAGCCTGCACTGAGCTTGTCGAAGTAGCCTGCACTGAGCTTGTCGAAGTGGCCGTCTCCTTTTCCACATCTCGCTTGGGCAGCAAATAGCGTCCACCCAATGCAGCCGCCAGGATTCCCAACAACATCAACGGCACGCCCACCAGCGCAAAATCAAACATCCCAAACGAGTTCAGGCCAGCTTCACTCAGGGCATCACTCGCTAAAATATTGGGCGGTGTACCGATGAGCGTCGTCAAACCGCCCAACAAACAGGCAAAGGCGAGAGGCATCAACAAACGAGAAGGGGGTATCTGGCTGCGCCGCGCAATTGACATAACAACGGGCAGCATCAGCGCCGCCACACCTACATTGTTCATAAAGGCGGAAAGGAGTGCCGCCGTCAGCATAATGACAATTAGCAGTCGAATTTCGCCCCGCCCCGCCACGCGCATTACCTGGTCGCCGATAGCATTGGCAACCCCCGTCGCCGCCAGTCCCCCGCTGATGATAAACATCGCCCACACCGTCACCACCGCCGGATTGCTAAACCCTGACAGGGCTTCCGCTGGCGTGACCAACCCGGTGACTGCCAAGGCTCCCAAAACCAGCAAGGCCACCACATCCGCCCGCAACCATTCTGTGATGAAAAGAACGGCCGTTATTACCACAATGAAAAGGGTTAACGCAATTTCGCTGGTCATAAGACACCTTTTGCCTTAGACCTGACAGGTTTACGAACGTATTGGGTTGTAGAGGTAATTTACAGTGAAAAAATGCTTGCCCGGTAAGGTGCAGTGTAAACCTGTCAGGTCTTCGTCG
>JACSSI010000499.1 GCA_014879345.1 Anaerolineae bacterium
CAACTTGACTCTGCCCTTCTCGAAATTGCAATGGATAACATCAAATCTGATCCTGCCCGTATATTCTGGTTATCGTTGAGCCGGATACCGCCTTACTTTGAGTTCTGGCCTTCCTCAGATTCTGGACTAATCAGCAATTTTTCGCGGGTCGGCAGTTTCGGTCTATTTTTTCCCTTCATGGTGGTGGGCTTAATACGCACACTCTTTTACAAGTTCCCGTCAGTAAAAACGAGATTGGCCTCTCCGCTTACGCTTGTTTATCTCTTTTTACTCGTGTATGCCGGGATTCATATTCTCACCTGGACACTCATACGATACCGGTTGCCGCTTGATGCATTTTTAGTGATTTTTGCAGGGCTGGCTTTGATGAAGCTGGTTGAATGGGTGCTTGGGTGGAAGCAGCATAAGGTTGCTGTTTCTGGTCAATAATCACCCAAATGAAAATTTTATTTGTTGTACCTTATGTGCCTAATCTGATTCGAGTTCGTCCGTATAACTTCATACGCTATCTGGCGAAATTTGGGAATCAAGTTACGGTAGCAACGCTTTGGAGTAATGAAGGTGATCTAGAGGATATTGAGCGGTTACGGGGAGAGGGTGTCCGCGTCGAAGCAGAACAGTTGCCAACCTGGCGACCTGTTGCCAATAGCTTAAAGACTTTGCCAGGTAAACAACCGTTACAAGCGCATTATAGCTGGCAGCCCAATTTAGCAAAGAAATTAAGTGAACTCTGTGCCAATGGAAACGGCCGTTTTCCTTTTGATGCAGTTCATATTGAACATATTCGTGGGGCAAGGTATGGACTATATCTTAAGAAACTATTGGCAGAAAAATATAATGGTCAGCCAATACCTCTCGTGTGGGACAGTGTCGATTGTATCAGTTTGCTGTTCCGTAAAGCGTCAAGCCATAGCAAAAGTCTAAAAGGGCGTTTAATGACGCAGTTAGATTTAAAAAGAACTGAAGCTTATGAAGCGTGGCTTGTCAAACAATTTGATCAAATTTTACTGACATCACCTTTTGATCGTGATGCGTATTTGGCACTATTGTCCCCACCTGAAATTGAAGATTACCAATCAAAAATCCAGGTCTTGCCAAATGGTGTCGATCTTGATTACTTCCGCCCTGATACTTCTGTGCAACGTTATCCTGCCACCCTCGTTGTTAGTGGCAAAATGAGCTACCATGCCAATATCACTATGGTAGTTAACCTTGTGGGAGAAATTATGCCGCTAGTTTGGGAAAAGCGACCGGATATAAAGCTCCAAATTGTTGGTAAAGACCCGGCTCGCAACATCCAGGCAATGGCAGAACATCCTCAAATTGAAGTCCTGGGGACAGTTCCTGATCTTCGCCCCTTTTTACAACAGGCAACGGTTGCGGTGGCTCCTATTGTCTATGGTGTTGGTATTCAAAATAAAGTATTGGAGGCGATGGCTTGTGCCACACCAGTAGTTGCAACAACACAAGCTGTTTCCGCGATAACGGCCGTTCCCGGTCAAGATATTTTGGTGGGAAGTGAACCATCTCAAATTTCCGACGCAATCTTACAACTTGTCAACGATCCTGCCTTATGCCGTGAAATCGGAGAGAATGGCTATCGTTTTGTAACAAAAGAACATAACTGGACTGCTATTACTAAACACCTAGAGACATACTATCAAATGCAAAAACTCCAGATGTAAGACGATCATTGCTGATACGCTTTTTACTCTAAAATGGATCACGTTCCATTAAATCGTTGAGAAGTTTTAGCATTTCCTGCGGATCCATCGGTTTTTTCATATAAGCATTGGCGCCAGCTTCTAAGCCTTCCCCTTCGGCATTAATATGGGATTGACCACTCAAAATGATAATGGGGATATGAGCGGTAGTGGGGTTAGCTCTTAATTTCTTACAAACAGTTATACCATCCATCTGGGGCATCATTACATCTAAGATAACAGCATCAGGATTGAACTTATATGCTTTTTCTAGAGCCTCCACCCCATCTTCGGCTGCAATACAATCATGCCCATATAACTTTAAAAATGCGGAAAGCATTTGGAGAGTCATTTCTTCATCATCTACAATTAGTATTAATTTCCCCATCATCTACTCCAATTAAAACGGCTCTGTACCTATGATAACAATAATCCAGTTAATCCCCTCATTTTTGAGTTTTGAATGATTATCGAATAATTTTAATTCAAATCCCCTTTCAAATATCCCATAAATATAGTACAAATAAATTCAGTAACCAATAAACTTTATCGGTAATGGGTCAGTTTCGCGGAATAAAGTACTTCTTCAGTATTGATGAGCAGATTGTCATGAATTCGGTGATGATAGGATCATTGAGTTCATATTGTAGCTATAAAATTAAAAAAACATTATTATCGTCTCGGTGAATGACCTTTTTGAACCAGATATAGTACAAAAGACTCATTTAAAAGATTACAGATCACAGATTATATTAGATGAAACTTTTTAAGTCGGTAAAGTGTTTATAGAATTATTGGTATTAATCAAATAGCGTTGCTTCAAAAATTGATGTGCAATGTAGGGATAAGTTGTAAATATCAAGCACATGATTTAGCGATAAGCTCCAAATATTGTTCTCTTCTTAACCCTCATTCATTATTGCCTTCAATGTAAACGTTATCCATAAATCAGGAAATCTTTTCATGAAACAAGCAATTGCATATGATAATAAATACAAAATAATTTTTCTTTTTATCTTGTCTTTAATAGCAATTGGAATAGTGTTGCTTGGTTTTGACCAATCAATTGGACTGGCTCTTCCTTACAAGAAAGTTATTAATTGGATGTGTTGGATTGCTCTGTATTTTTTGGCTCAATTCGCTGTGGCAATATTTATTGGTAAATTGATAAAGGGATCAAACGACCTTGAATAAAAAACACCCATAATTTAGAGTAGCAGACTCAACAATAGCCACAAAAATTTTTACCAGGAAACATAATTCATTTAAACATTTAGTGTAACAAGTCATCTACAGCGTCTCTTGAATCACCCCGCTTGAAGTAAGCCCTTATTTACAGTCAACCAAAAAAGAAAATTTTACTCAACTGACTAATGCTCCATGATCTGGGGCGTAAATCTGGGAGCTAATCGCCATCATTGTCATTAAAAGTAAGCACAATACCCAAGTGGTTTGCCATATCTACTTTAAGTAACACAAGTAATTTATTTAGCTCTTGATAGGCAGCTTCTACCTGGCCTGAATTGGTATCGACTGCAATTGCCAAGGGATCCTCTACTGCATTTAACGCTTCAAGTGTCATATCAAATTGATTATGAATTACTTGTGAAAGAAGCTCTTCTTCATAGGTGGCACCCAAGAAATCCAAATAGTCATCCAGCCCAGAGCCTGCTCCACCTGAATAAATAGTCTGGAGTGCTTCCACTGTAGCAATGATACGTGGGAGCGACATTTGACTATAAGGGGCTTCAACATGTTCTGGTCGACTAACTCCACCAGATAGTTTTCCTAAAGGAAATCCAATTCGCAAAGTAATGATTTCTTCAAGATCAGCAAGCATCTGATTGACCAGCATATTCATGGAGCTTTCCATTTCACCGCTAGACTCCACAAACCATTGAGCATAGTTTGAGCCATTAGTATCCCAAATAGCCGTTAGATTTTTAGTCGTTTTATAAATGTTTTCAGCCAATGCCAGTAAATAAGCTTGACGTCGATCTGCATTTTCATCATCTTGAAAGGCAGCCAGAATAACCGTGTCTCCATTTTCCGCATCGAAAATCAGGTATTCCATGGCACCTAAGCCAATCTTATTTGACCCAATATCGCTGACTGAATTAGTTGTGATAACTGTGTCGTTGGCGAGAGTTTCATCAATGTAAGCAGTGTCAACCGGACGATTATCCAACTTGCTATGAAGACGAGTGTCATGTACTGGGCCAAAATCGAAGGGGGTGGTTGCCATATACGCCAAATTGGTTTCGAGCCAAGCGTTTTGGAGGCTATCCAAGTTTTCAGCATTGGGATTTCCTACAAAAATTTGTGTTGATTGCACCAATGCTTCGGCTGATGATTCAAGGGTTTCATGAGTTGGCAAGATTATTTGATAGGTAAGATTGCTCAGCATTTCTCTTCTATCGAAGGGAACGGCCGTTGCCGTTTCTTGTTTTGGCGCACAACCGAAAAGAAAAATAGTAAAAAGAATTAGTATTTTTAGTCGATACATTCAGCAATCTCCTGGTTCAATGGTAAGGTGCGGGATCGAAAATTTGATCTCTTCCATTTTTCGTGACTAACTTCATTAAATGTCATTGTTCCTCCACCCAGATCATGCCAGCATAACACTTCTTCAACGACTTGTGTATGTATAAAGAGCTAATTAGCAAGAGAATTTTGATAAATATATGATAACAGAATCGGTAGAATCCGTTTAGCACATATGGGGGTGAATCAGGACGTTTCCAAAGTCGATTAAAAGAAAAGGCTTAACTTTGTTAATATGGGATTCACCACAAATCC
>JACSSI010000500.1 GCA_014879345.1 Anaerolineae bacterium
CGAGCACCTGTCAGGTCTAACTAACGCGCTATCAACGAGGCGCAATCTTTGGTAAAATGATGGCGGTTTTTTAATGAAGCGAGGCATTCATGACTAATTTTCCGCCAAAAGATTTCGTTCGTACCCAATCTGCTGTGCCGGGCATTGATGTTTATATGCCCAGACCGCTAAAAGAGACGCATCAGGAGGTTGTTGACTTCCATTGCCCTCAATGTGATGGCGTGTCAGCTTACAGCGCGGAAAATGGCGGATTAACCTGTGCCTACTGCGGCTATTATGAATCACCCCAACAGGAGATTATCGGCAAACAGGCCGAAGCGTTTGAGTTTACCGTGGAGACGATGGCGCGTGTGGCTCACGGTTGGGGTGCAGAGCGCAAAGAACTGACGTGTAATCGTTGTGCTGTCCGCACCACGCTTTCCACCGACATGCTCACCCATACCTGCCCATTCTGCGGGTCTAACCAGGTCGTGCAGGTGAAAGCGCCGCAGGATGTGCTGCGTCCCCGTTTCCTGATTCCCTTCACTATTACCGCCGAAGCATGCAGAGAGAAAACGGCCGTTTGGCTGCAAGATAGTTGGATGCTTCCCTCAGAACTCAATCGACTGGCGCACAAGGCGGAGTACACTCCCATCTACATCCCCTACTGGACGTTTGACGCCACGACCAAAGCAGATTGGAAAGCAGAAGTAGCCTATCAGACACAGAAACGAGTTCACAGAAACGGCCGTTGGGAAACACAAACCGTCACTGAATGGCGCTGGGAGTCTGGCCGAGCCAGCGTTGAATTCGACGACTTGCTGGTCAACGGCAGCCAGCATGTAAGCCAACACCTGCTCAAGCAAATCCAAAACTACGACGTACAGGCACTGGTGCCTTATGAGGCGACCTTCCTGGCAGGCATCCAGGCGCAAGCCTACGATGTTGATTTGGAAGCAGCCTGGGAGCAAGGCCGCCACACCATGCGCGTACAAACGAAAGAAGCGTGCAAAGCCCAGGCCACCTCCCGCCGGATGCGAAACTTCAGCATGAATCTTGCCTTTAAAGACGAAAATTGGCGCTACCTTCTCATGCCCCTTTATCTGGCAACTTACCAATACGGTGCAGAAACCTATCAGCTCCTCATCAACGGGCAGACGGGCAAACTGGCTGGCTCGCGCCCGGCTGATTGGAAGAAAGTGCTGCTTGCCACCGGCGGTATGATGCTGCCTGCCATCGTGTTTGGCCTGCTCACCTTCATCCTCGCCAACGCGGATAGTAGTTACGCGCCGGTTGCTGGTTTAATTGCCATATTTGCCTTCGTTATCGGCTTGATAGCGGCCATCCATACCGTCACCACGGCCGCCCGAATGGATGATGTGTAAGGGGAATTTATATGACGGTTGACACGTCGGTTGAACATTGGACTAAAAGTTGGGGCAGTAACCTGGCTCTGAGCCACTGCCAGATTTGTGATGGCAATTTCATCGTACCGCTGACCCTGGAAACAGACCTCTGCCCTTACTGCGGCCGCGCGGTCCTCACCTATATTGACGAAAAAGAAGACAAACCAGCCTACATCTACGCGCCAGAGCAGATAATACCCTTTTCCGCGTCACGCGACAGCTTGCAGCAAAAGCTCACCCAATTTGTCAAGAAAAGCTGGTTTGCCCCCGCTGATTTGACCCCACAGAACTTGAGTTCCCGTTTACAACCCATCTACCTTCCTTTTTGGTTGGTAGATGCTTCTGCCGAGGCGCGTTGGCAGGCTGAAGTTGGTTTTGACTACCAAATTGTCAGTCATCGTGAAAACTATAGTGACAGCGGTTGGCAATCGGAAAAAATCAAAGAGACCAAAGTGCGCTGGGAGCCGCGCCTGGGGACGCTCCAGCGCCGTTATCACAACTGCCCCGCACCAGCGTTAGAGGAGCATGTACAATGGCGGCAGTTGCTAGGTAATTTTCGTACCGAATCTCCACAGCCCTACCAGATAGAGTCCCTTGAAGCGGCGATGGTGCGTTTGCCTAATCGTCCGCCTGACGATGCCTGGCCAGATGCTGAAGCCTCGCTGAAAGCGGCGGCTACCGCTGAGGTGCAGCAGGCGGCAAAGGCTGATCATATTCGCCAATTCCGCTGGTCGGCGGCGTATAGTGAGCAAAATTGGACGCAAATGCTCGTGCCTATCTTTGCTACTTATTACCGCGATGATGACGATGTGGTGCGCATGGTTTATGCACATGGGCAAACGGGCGAGTTGGCCGGACAGCGGCGTGCTTCCCTGAAAAAAGCACGGCGTTACGCTGCGTTTATTGGCATTGGCGCGGCTTTCTTGTTTACATTGAGTCTCATTCTGGCGGTGATTGGCTTTTTTGAGTCGGCGGTGCTGCCCTGGGCGGGTATGGGCTTTATGGCGGCGGTCGGTTTGGGGGTAACGGCCGTTTTCCCCATCCTCATCGCCTATTCCATCAACAACTTTGGCATATTCACAGACGCCCACCAGCGCCGACTGGCTGATTTACAAGACGCGATTTGGGAATAAGGGCATACAGTGTTCAGTATGCGGTGAACCGTGTAAAATACGCCATATGAGTAAACGCTTTGCGCTTCTCGTGGGCATGACAGCCTACCCAGATGACCGACTAGCCGCTACGGCAACCAATATGGAGATGCGCACCCTTGTCGAACGGCTGCGTGATCCGGAAAACGGCCGTTTTGACCGCGTCGTACCGTTATTGAACCAAACGGCCGTTGAACTCCAGCTTGGCATTGCCAGTTTCTTCGAGCAGGAAACGACGCCAGACGACCTCATCCTCTTCTACTTTGCCGGACACAGCCTCATTCACCACCAAAACATCTATCTGGCGACCACCGATACCTTCACCGAAGAGTACCTGGACGCCACCACCGTTGAAATTGATTTTGTGCGCCGCCGCCTCAATGCCAGCCCGGCACAACAAGTGGTGCTGCTGGACTGCGATTTCAGCCTTATGGGGGCAACAGACCGCCACATTGATGGGTTTGAGATGGTGGCAAAAGCATTCCGCGCTGAGAATCGCGCCGTGATTGCGGCAGCGGCCTTAACCGGGGCAGTGGTTGAGGGACTGGAAGGGGCGGCGGATACTGACCACGATGGCGCCATTACCTTTGTTGAACTGGGTGCCTACGTGCAAGCCCACCGGACTGAAGAGGAACCCATCACCATCGTTGCTCATGAAAAACTGGATGGGCTGCCGTTGGCGTTCTGTGAGAGTGGGGCAACGGCCGTTCCCCCCATCCCGCCGCCAGTTACACCAACCGCAGACACGGCCAGTCCGCCATCCAAACGGGGGCGTTATGGCCTTATTGCCCTGCTTTTGCTGCTCTTGCTGACGGCTTTTGGTTATTACGCGGTTAGCAGCGGTCTTTTTGCGGGCGACGGTGAGGTTGCCAATTCATCTGAGCCTGCGCCTACGAAAACGGTGGCGGCTGTTGTGCCGGAAGTGAGTGAAATACCGTCTGCCACGCCAACCAGTCAAGCTAAAGAAACGGCCGTTGCCACCGCCACAAAAACCGCAACACCCACAAAAACAGACACGCCGGAAGCCACAGAAACCCGGTCAGCCACAAAGACTGCCACGCCTACCAGCACCGCCCCAGCGTCTGCTACCCAAAAACCGACAGCCACGGCTAAACCCAGCGCCACGCCTAGCGCCACACCAACAGCCCAATCCACTTCTGACTCTGTGCCGATGGATGTGGTGGCGCAGCAAGCCTTTTTACGTGCTGGGCCAGACATCAACTACCGCATTTTAGACTTTTTGGCACAGGGAACGGCCGTTACCGTCATCGCCCGAAATAACAGCAGCACCTGGTACAACGTCATCCTGGAAGATGGCAGCCGGGGCTGGCTGCATGTGGACGTATTAGCCACAGATGATGAAGATGCTTTTGACGGTATTCCCGTAGCGGCCACCATTCCAGTGCCGCAAGATGACTTCTATGATCCGGAACTCACGTATGCCGGTGACAGTTTGACTGTACAGGTGGGGCACACCTATGTTGGAACGCAGGGCGACATTGCCCGCTTCCAGGCACGGCTTCTGCCCGAAACGGATCTGGTGCAGCCCACTTACCCCAGTGGCCAAGCGTTAGGGCTTGGCTTGCTTACCGTGGTGTTCAATCGGGTAGCAGACGGTGAGTACAGCAGCGAGCAGGTGGAATTGTGTATGGTTTCTGACACCGGCACCCCGTTCTACTGCGAAACAGTTTTTGCCCGTAAATCTTGGTAGCATACGCTTCCTTCCTTTGAAGGGGTGCGGTTAGTTTTTGTGTAACAAAGCAGACTACAAAAGTCTTGCCACTACTAATTGGCATTAAATTTGAGGAGTTCCCCATGAGCGAGGCACACCACGATAAATGAAAATTTGGCATCGAATTAACGCTAATTTACGCGAATTATTTCGTGTTATCCAGCAAAAATTCGTGTTAATTCGTGACAATTCGATGCTATTTACGAAGGAGACTTTTGTAGTCTCATACACA
>JACSSI010000501.1 GCA_014879345.1 Anaerolineae bacterium
GGTGTCACCAAGCTGCACAATCTGGGCTGCCTGCCCGTCTGGCAGCGCGAAGCTGAGGTCACCAAGAGCTAAAATAACGGCTGGTTGGGCATCCTCAACCATAAATTGCAGACGACTTTCCGGATAGGTTGGATCCAGGGGCAAATAAGCGCCGCCTGCTTTCAAAATGCCCAGCAGCGCCACGATCATTTCAATCGAGCGGGGTACATGCAGGCCAACGATGGTATCTGGCGCAATGCCTTTTTCAATCAGGTAGTGAGCCAGTTGATTGGCACGGGCATTGAGTTGGGCATAGGAAAGCTGTTGTGATTGGTGGGAAACGGCCGTTTTATCAGGAATAGCCGCCGCTTGAGCCTCAAACCAGTGATGCACACACCCTGAAGGCAGCGGTACTGACTTCCCGTGTCCCCATTCAGCCAAAACAGCTTGCTCTTGGGTCGGCAGCATGGCTAACAATGAAATTGGTTCATGGGGCGCGGCTGCAATACTTTCTAGCAAACATTGGAAATGCGTAACCAGGCGATCAATCGTACTTCTTTCAAACAAATCAGCATCATATTCAATATCGATCTCCAGCCCTTCTGCTTGTTCCACCACATACCACGTCAAATCAAACATAGCCCGTTCAAAATCAAGCGGGAATGGGTCGGTTTTAATGTGAGCCAGTTCCCCTTCTGCATCTGGCGTGTTCTGGAAAATAAACAGCACATCAAAAAGCGCAGCTTGCCCGCCATCTCGGTTAGGGTGCAGCAGTTCAATCAGTTTTTCGACAGGCATATCCTGATTGGCAAAGGCATCCAATGTGACTTGCTTGACGCGGTCTAATAACGCTAAAAAGGAAGGTTGTCCAGATAAATCGGTGCGCAGCAACAGCGTATTGACAAAAAAGCCAATGAGATTGATGATTTCCTCGTGGTTGCGATTGGCGATGGAGGTGCCGATAAGCAAATCTTCCTGACCGGTATAGCGAAACAACAATGTCTTTAATGCAGCCAGCATTGTCATATAGAGTGTTGCGCCGTGAGCCTGGCTTATTTGCCGAATCTTCTGTACCAAATCTGCTGGCAATATGCGTTGAAATGTGCCACCTCGGTTTGCGGCATGGACAGGACGCGGGTGGTCTAATGGCAGGTCAAAGGTGGGTAGTGTGCCACTCAACTGCTTTTGCCAATATGCTAACTGTGCCTGGTAATCTTCAGATTCCAGCCAGAGCTGCTGCCACGCTGCATAGTCTGCATATTGGATGGGCAGGTGGGGCAGTGAACTCTGTTTGCCAGTGACAAGTTCATTGTAAATCGAAGTTAGTTCATGCCACATTAAGGCTATCGACCACCGATCTGTGATGATATGGTGAAGTGAAATTAAGAGGATGTGATCAGTTTCAGCCAACTTGAACAGCTTGCTACGTATTAGTTGGTCATTGGCAAGATCGAAAGGCTGATCGAAATCAGCTTCGATGAGATTGACTGCCATGTCGAGGTGTTCGTGTGCTGGATAGCTGCTCAGGTCTATCTGTGTTAAATAGTCATCAATGGTGGGGTGGATGATTTGCACAGGACGGCCGTTTTCTTGCGAAAATGTAGTACGTAATACCTCATGACGCTGAACAATCCGCCGGATGCTTTCTTCTAGCGCAGCCACATTTAATACCCCAGTTAAGCGCATGGTAACTGGCAGGCTAAAAGTAGTTGAGTCAGGTTCCATCTGATCTAAAAACCACAAGCGCTGTTGGGTAAAAGAGAGAGGGGGCGGGGTGCTGCGATCCACGGGAATAAGGGGCGCTGTGTTCCTGGATTGGGTTGTGGACGTGGCATTGAGATAGGCGATAACCTCTGATTTCCGTTGGCCTAATTCAACCTTCAATGCTTCATCAATGGCTCCTTTCGGCGCATTGATTCTTAGGCGATCATCTTCCACCCAAATTTTTATATCTCTTGCTCGTAAATTGTTTAAAAATTCAGCTACTGTACTCATATTTCTAATTCCTCGCGATCTTCTGATGTATCAAATTCAGAATCGGGAGCTTGGCTCAACCAGTGAAGTGTGTCGATTTGTTCTGAAAGGGATGCGATTGTTGGCGCTTCAAAAAAGGAGCGTAACGATATATCAACTTTCATCAAATCATTAATACGCACCAATAAGCGTGTGGCTAATAATGAATGTCCACCCAGGGTGAAGAAGTTATCCTGGATACCTACTTTGTCTGTTTTTAAGAGTTCACACCAGATAGCTTCCAATGATTTTTGGGTGTCTGTCTGTGGTGGTTCATATTGATCTCCTATATCTGGCCGGGATTGATCGGGTGCGGGTAATGATTTCCGGTCGATTTTGCGATTGGGTGTCTTGGGGAAGCTGTCCAGGAAAACGTAAGCTGTGGGCACCATGTAGGCAGGCAGTTGCTTCCTGGCAAAATCTTGTATGGCTGAAATTTCAGGCGGATTGTTGGTATCGTGGCTAATAATATAGGCCACGAGCCGTTTGTCTCCTGGATCATCTTCACGAACAATGACTATCACTTCGCTTATCGCGTCATGAGTGGTGATGACAGCTTCGATTTCACCAAGTTCAATGCGGAAACCGCGAATTTTGACCTGGAAATCGAGACGACCGATAAAAATGATATTGCCGTCGGGCAGATAGCGGGCGGCATCACCTGTTTTGTAGAGGATAGCGTTTGGATCAGTGCTAAATGGGTCGGGTATAAAACGTTCGGCGGTTAGTTCAGGCCGGTTCAGATACCCCCGAGAAACGCCGTCACCGCCGATGTACATTTCACCTGGCACGCCTGTCGGCACTGGCTGCATCCGTTCGTCGAGGAGGTAGATTTGGGTGTTTGCGATGGGGCGACCGATGGATATTTGATTGGAAACGGCCGTTACCCGATGCACCGTAGACCAAACCGTCGTTTCTGTGGGGCCATACACATTCCACAATTCCTTTACTTTCGGCAGCAGTTGTTTTGCCAGATCACGCGACATGGCTTCACCACCACACAACAGTTTAAGCCCTTGGCCACCTTCCCAACCGACAGCCAGTAACAATTTCCATGTTGCCGGGGTTGCTTGCACAATCGTCGATTTTGAATCCTTGATGAGTTTTGCCAACAATTGACCGTCACTGCTTTGCTCACGATTGGCTAAAACAACATGTGCCCCGTTGATCAGCGGCAAGTATATTTCCAGCACTGAAATGTCAAAAGAAATGGTGGTAATCGCCAACAATACATCGTCTGCCTTTAACCCCGGCTCTTTTTGCATGGAATACAGGAAATTAACGGCCGCCTGATGATGAATTTGCACGCCTTTTGGTTTACCAGTTGAACCGGAGGTGTAAATAACATAGGCAAGGTTATGCGGCTTGAATTCATGCGTCAAATTATCGACACTTTGTTCGGCAATGAATTGCCAATCTTTATCTAGACAAACAACATCTACTTCCCCCTGCTCAATAAACCCAGCATCTGACAAGCTTTCCTGCGTGAGCAAAACGGCCGTTTCCGAGTTGGCAAGCATGTAGGCTAATCTATCTTCGGGAAAAGTCGGGTCCATAGGCACATATGCCCCCCCGGCCTTCAGTATGCCCAACAAGCCAACAATCATTTCAAAGGATCGTTCCACATAAATACCAACCAGCTTTTCCGGCCCAACACCAAGTGAGCGCAGATAGTGAGCCAGTTGGTTTGCCCGCTCATTCAACACCTGATAACTATACGGTTTCCCTTCAAAAGTTACTGCCGTTGCGGTAGGAGTCTTTTTAACTTGTGCCTCAAACAGGTGATGTAGCCCTTGATCCTTTGGGTAATCAAGTGCCGTATCATTCCAATCCACTAATAATCGCCGACGTTCCACCTCTGTTAGAAGTGACAGATCTGCTAAAGTTTGGTCAGGATTGGCAGCAAAACCTGCTAATAAGCTTTGCAAGTGACCGAGCATAAGCTTGATCGTTTCAGAATCGAAACGATGACTGTTGTATCGCAGTAGCAGCGACATTTCTGCCTCTTGCCCAGTTGGTATTCGAGACCAGAGACTGAGCGGGAAAGTTACTCTATCTGTAACCTGTACTTCACTAATTTGCAGTGCTTCATTTTCTGAAGATGATGTGTCTGTCGGATAATTTTCAAAGACAACAATGCTTTCAAAAAGAGGTTGTCTACCGGAGACCCCGCTCCATTCGTGAATTTGTACCAGCGGACTATATTCATACTGACGCACTTCAAGTTGTTGATTTTGTAAACTCTTCAGCCACGGCAGCAACGGCTCATCAGATGACATCTGCACCCTTACCGGAAGGGTGTTAATAAACAGCCCCACCATCGAATCCGATCCTGCTAATTCAGGCGGCCTTCCCGAGATAACTGTGCCGTATACCACATCTTTTTCACCACTGTAGCGGCTCAAAAGCAAAGACCAGGCTCCCTGCAACAGTGTGTTTAAGGTGAGCTGATGTTGTCGTGCAAACTTTTGCACAACGGCCGTTAATTCTGCGGATAAATAAGC
>JACSSI010000502.1 GCA_014879345.1 Anaerolineae bacterium
AAAACTGTCTCGCCGTCCTGGATGTTGGCAATTTCCAGACTGCGCTTTTGTGCCTTCGACTCAGTAAAGATGCCCCACACATCATAAAAGCGTGCCTTCGCCGAATAAACCTCCGGCACACGTTCCTTATTCAATTTAGCTTCCAAAATATCTGGCTGTGTAACCACTAATTCATCCCGCATCATTCATCCCTCATCCTTGAGCTTTAACGGCCGTTACCCGCGCACTCAACACTTTCGCTTCACCAGCATGAGCCAATGAATCAGCCAGTTCCACATCTGGGTTGTTCTTGTCACGCACAGAAATGTCGGTAAACCCGGCCGCTTTCATAAAGCCGACGTAATCTGCCACATCCTCTGCACCAGTGATGCAACCCGTCCAGGCAGCCATGTCGGCACGCTCTTCTGGCGTGAATTTACCCAGCGTCACCATATCAGAGACTGCCAACCGTCCACCTGGTTTGAGCACACGATACGCTTCCTGGAAAACGGCCGTTTTGTCCGGGCTGAGGTTGATGACACAGTTCGACAGGATCACGTCTACCGAATCGTTGTCCACAGGTATCGCCTCAATCTGCCCCTTGCGGAACTCCACGTTAGCCAAGCCCACCTTTTCCTTGTTCCGATTCGCCTTCTCCAGCATCGAGTCCGTCATATCCACGCCAATGACATGACCCGTCTCCCCCACCTGCCGTGCCGCCATAAAACAGTCGATACCCGCGCCGGAGCCTAAGTCCAGCACAGTCTGACCGGGTTCCAGGTCTGCCAGGGTGATGGGGTCTCCGCAGCCCAGCGACAGCCCCGTCACATCTTCCGGCAGCCAACTGGTGTCGGCGGAATACAGATTGCTGAAAAGTGCATCTTCGTCCACATCACAACAACCTCTTTCGTCTGCGTTTGGGCTGCAACAGGAACTTGCCACATCTACCTTGAACTCGTCGGCTAAACGGCCGTACCGTTCTTTAACTTCTTCATGAATTTGATCAGCGGTTAGTTCGTTCATTTATCACCTCATATTGATAAACATCTATATATATTGCCAAAAAAAACGATTAGTTAAGCGGAATATCTGTCAATGGAATCACGTTACTTTCAGCCACCGTATCAGGTGCAAATTTGACTAGCAGGCCGCCACAACACGTGGCTACAGCTTGTTGATTCAACGAATAAAAAACCTGCTTGCCCTCTCGGCGAGTATGTACCAATTCCGCGTCTCGTAAAATACTCAGATGATGGGAAACGGTAGGTTGGCGCACATCACCCAGTCGCTCTACCACGTCGGTAACGCAGAGCCAGTTGCAGCATAACAATACCATGATTTTTTGCCGGGTCTCATCGGCGATGGCCTTAGCAAAAAGGACAGAATTCATATCCACCTAAACCTATCTTTTAATACGTACATATCGAAGATTGTCTATATGTTAACGAAGAAAAATTATTTGTCAAGTATAAACAGATAGGGCAGCAATTCTCAATTTGAAACCTAGTAGGGGTGGGACAGGCGGATCATATTTTTGCCAGTCACCAACGCATCTTCTTCCGCCTGTCTCACCCAGATTTGCTACAACAATTCTGTAAACGCCAAATAGCCGCCCACCGAAAGCGCAATCAGCCACTGTGCCAGCCAATAGGTTGTGAGCACAATGACGCGGGCGCTGCGGAACTTTTCGCGGAAGCGGTCCAGCGCCAGCGTTGAATCCGACACGACAAAAGTGACGGCGCCAACGGCGGCCAGCAGTGCGCCGGTGGTTTGCAGCACAGACCAGCGCGTGAGTGCCTGCCACGCCATCGTCAAAATGACCAGGACATAGGCGATGACTGGCCCGCGCATTTTGCCCAGATGTGGCTGGAGAATCGTGTACATGATGATGCCATACACAGCCAAAGGCAGCAGCCACCAGGAGAGTTGCAGTCCGCCATCTGTGGCAAAAGCGGCGATGTAGAAAATATGGCCGATGAGAAAACTAACCAGTCCCATGATGAAATATTTGGCGGGCAGCATGAGAAAAATATCACCGCCCAGGCAAAATATAAGCCCGACGATGATGAGTGTTTTGTACAGTGCCGTGGGCGAGACGCCAAGCAGCGCAATGCCAATGATGAGGATGGTGGTTAACGGTTTGAAGATGTAGACCTGGGTGCGCGTTGGTTTGTATTCACCCCAGATGGCTAAAACGGCCGTTATCAACACAAAAACAGTCAAAATTATAATGAGCATCATGTTATCTCCCCGATTGATGAATGGTTACCATTGTTCGACACGTTCTACATAATTTTCGCCCGTCTTTAACCGTATGACAGTGCCTGAGTCATCCAATTCAAAAACGGCTAACTCTTCTGCGCTGGCAAAGCCATTATCGCTTTCCATACGGAAGGTATGTGGCTGATCCGGCAGCGGTACCAATTTAGCCGCGCCTTCCAGCGGATCCGGCAGGGTGGGATCAATGATCATCAAATGCCCGTCATGGATGAGCACCTGTTCGTCTCCCCAGCGGTCGCGGTAGCGGCCCACGTAACTCTGCCAGGCGGGATCCGGAACGGCCGTTTCCCCTTCAGGTTTCGCCGCTTTGACCAGAGCTGGTATCACCCAGTCGTAAGCCCTTTCCACATACATAAGCGGATCGCCGTCGTCGCTGTTGGTGAACACGATAACGGCCGTTTTATCTTCTACACACATCCGCAACTGCGTGCGGAAACCCAACACCGAGCCGCCATGACCAATATAGGTTTTGCCCTTGATGCGTTGAATACGGAAGCCTAAGCCCCATCCCGCCTGCCAGTTGGGTTCCAGCCAGTGGATGCGCTGCATTTCCCGCAGGGTGCTGCCGCGCAAGATTTGCGCACCGCCTGCCGGGTTATCACGAAATTGCAGCATGGCGAATTTTGCCAGGTCGAGAACGGTGGTGGCGATGTTAGCGGCTGGCGTTAAGCCTTGCGTGTCTGTGAACGGGCTGAGCGCCCGGCTTTTATCTGGCATCCGGCGGCCATAACCTACGGCGAATTGGGGATGTTCCGGGTCGATGGTGGCAACGAAGGTGTCGGCCATGCCCAGCGGTTTGAGAATGTGGGCTGCCACGTATTCAGCATAAGGTTGACCGGAAACGGCCGTTACCACTTCCCCCGCCAATGACAAGCCCAAATTAGAATATTTCCACCGTTTCTCTGGCGGCAGCACCGTCGTCTGTTCCGGCAGTTTGGTCTGAATTTCGTCGCGGCTGGGGAAGTTCGAATCGTTCCAGTAAGGGAACGCAGATTCGCGGGGCAGCCCGGCTGTGTGGGTGAGCAAATGGCGCAAGGTAATCGGCGGGGCATCGGCAAACGGATTTTGGATGTTGAACCAGGGCAGATGCTTACCGACCGGGTCGTCTAGCTGTAATTTACCCGCATCACGCAGTTGCAGAACGGCCGTTGCCGTAAACAACTTGGTAATCGAGGCAATTCGGTAAATCGTTTGCGGGGTGGCTGGTAGCTGCTGTGCCACATTTGCTTGCCCAAATCCGGCCGCCCATACCAATTCCTGGTCATACACCACAGCCACTGAAAGCCCAGGCTGATTGCGATAAGCCATCTGCGCCTCAATCCAGGCTGAGAGCAGGTCGATATTGCTGGAAATAGTGGGTTCCGCTGCCAATTCAGCGGCTGACTTGGTTGTCATACGTCCTCCCTTACAAAAATTTCCCGGAAGTTCCTTCTCAAGAAAATGGTCTTGATTTCAACTTTCGGGAAGTTCGGTTTGCTGACTGGCTTGCTCGAAAAGTGAATTGATCAGCTTGATGATTGCTTCTCGATGTGCCAGTTCCGCTTCGCTGAAATTGGCACGCAGCAGGTCATCCTTGAACGCTTGTGGATCACCATCTTCCGGCACGACCCAGGTTTGAAGCGGTTCACAAGCAATCGACTGGTTTTCGCCCAGCACGAACTGCTTGTTGACTGTCGCGCCAAACGGTTCACTTAGCAGCGGAAAGGTCGCGTCTACGATCATGTCACCTTCAGGCAAGTGCAAAACCAGATAATTATGCACATCGACAAAGTTGACATGTGTGCTGTCTAAAGCTTGCTGAACAGTTTCATGGGCGTTCTCAAAGCCGAATTCATAAACGGCCGTGCAGGCCATGATCTGGCTGGAAATTCCCAATTCCGCAAAGAGCGCTTTGAGCGTGTAATGTTTACCGGAACAGGTTCCCCGCCATTCCTGAATAATCGTTTCCGGCTCCCGAGAACTGGCGCGAATGTAGGGCATATCTCGCACTAAATAAAAAGCGGTGGCAGCATCGATGTTTGCTTCAGCGGTTAGTAAATCTCGTTTTATCGCTTCGTCCTTCAACAATGCTAATAATTGCATCAACAACTCCTTTTGACCCGATTTTGCCTGATTCTAACGTGTTTTTCAGAAGCGCGAAACCACCAATCGTCAAGGGTGTGGTTAGTTTTTGTGTAACAAAGCAGACTACAAAAGTCTTGCCAATGCTAATTGGCATTAAATTTGAGGA
>JACSSI010000503.1 GCA_014879345.1 Anaerolineae bacterium
AGTTTTTGCTTTAAGGTAATACCATTGACATATTGGAAAACAATAATAGGTGTATTATCATCTGATGTTGTTACATCAATGGGTTTTATGATATTAGGATGTTCCAATTGAGCTGCTGCCAGTGCTTCCTTAGTACTCATTCCTGCAGTCGTGATAACTTTAATTGCCCAATTATTGTGAAGAGTTGCATGTTTACAATGATAAACTTCAGCAAATCCACCATATCCGAGTGGTTTGACGACAATGTAACGGCTAGTAATGGCGTCACCATTTTTGTATTTGTAATCATGTTGTTGCGAGGAAGTTTCATTTGATTTTGTCATAATGATAGAACCTAATGCCAAGAAATATTTGGTCTTTCTTGGTTCAATAATTTTATAAGGGCTTGAAGTAGTTCTCGATGTTGACAGTGCACGATTAACTTTAAAATAAAGTCTTCTTTAGAATTTGAAATGAATTCGTCTGGAGCGAAACCCAAGTCGTAACAAAGAACTTGAATCTCTTCTAGTGTGAAATTATCTTTAATTTTATGCCTAAGCTCAGTAGTATTTATGAGTGTTGGATTGTCTATTGAACTAACGATTCGGAAACCGAGATACGGCCGTTTTATTCCAGGCAAATATCGACCCCGACAGGAAATACGAGCTAGTCTGTGTTCGTTGTGCCA
The DNA here is from genome assembly GCA_014879345.1 of Anaerolineae bacterium. Classification (GTDB taxonomy): domain Bacteria; phylum Chloroflexota; class Anaerolineae; order Promineifilales; family Promineifilaceae. The sequence continues at coordinate 668 of JACSSI010000503.1, forward strand.
GGATCCCCCACGAATGACATAATGGGAAGTGCCATAATGAGTTGAGTCGTGTGGTGAGTCAGGAAAAGGCTGGTAGTAACTTTCAGTCCATTCCCATACGTTTCCCAGCATATCGGCCACGCCAAATGAACTGCGATTCGTATCCTCAAAATGGGTAACGGCCGTTGTCTGACCAATCCCAGTTTCTAATGTGTTACAATAATTTGGTTGCCAATTGTTTCCCCATACATAACGGTTGGTGTTTGCTGTACCCCGTGCCGCCTTTTCCCACTGTATTTCTGAAGGTAAACTAACCTTGGTTCCGATTCTCTGGCTTAACCAATCGCAATAGGATGAAGCTTCAATGAGGCTGATGTTGACAACTGGATGGTCTAAAATGTTTTCAGGGGGATTTAAACCGTTCCAATGCTGAGGGGCATCGTGATTTTTACTGTGGTGAATATATGTGGCATATTGCGCGTTAGTGATAGGATATTTACTGATGTTGAAAGCAGGTAAATCCACTTTATGTAGCGGCTTTTCATTATCTTCTGCATCAGAATCATCGAGATTGCTGCCCATCCAAAATGAACCGGCGGGTATAGGTATGAGGTCAGGTATGATGTTAGGTGACATGGCTCAAACTCAATTGTCTTTACGTCCAATGATAATTGTTTTACTAGCACTGGACTGGCGAAAGTTTACTACTTCAACAGGATGCGTGTCATTATAGCATCGCGTAGTCCTATTTGGCTAGGCTGCAGTGTCATGAATATTGGGGTGTAATTTGTCACGTATGATGGAGTAACACCGTGTTACAAAGGTATAGGGTGTGACCAAATTTGAACGAATAGAATGTGGGGGAGGATTCTAAGGCAGAATCTAATCCGCCAGTGTGTTTAGTTTTGCTGCCTGATTAGGGAGTTACTCGCAGTTTGGTGCCTCGACGAACAGCGTGCTTTCTTGCCACAAGCCTCCGCCGGATTCGACACGGCCGGTTCCGGTGACAGCGCCGCCCGGACTAACCAGCCGGTAGACATAGCTGCTGTTGGTGGGGCCTTCAAGCAGTTTGCCATTCCAGTAATAGGCGTAGATGCCGTTGCCGCCGTGTCCCTGGAAGAAGATTTTTTGTTCCCAACCGGTGCTGGTGCAAACGGCCGTTTCCGCCAAAGGCCACAAGTCAAATTCAAGCGGCGTGATGTTCTCTGAAGCCACAGGCGTTTCTGCTTCAGTGCTGCTGTTTCTGTCACTGTGCGTAAAGACGGGAAGGCCATCAACCTCGCCATCCCATTGCAGCCGGTCGCGGAAGACAAAGCCTGCGGTATCGCCGTTACCGATAAATAACCATTTACTGTCTTCTGAGCGCCCCATGACCACGATAGCAGCCCCTTCTTCCACGACAGAAAGTTCTTCACCATCCAGATTAGGCGTAGCAAACATGGATGAATTTTCAAGCACCAGACCCACATTGGTGGGCGTGGGGGTTGTTGTTGGTGTTGGTGTCTGCGTGGCGGCGGGGGTATCAGTTGGTTGTGGGGCAGCGGTATCTGTCGGTGCAGCTGTGGGCAGGTCAGTCGCGGTGGCAGCAGATTCGGAGACGAGTGAGTTGTTTGTTGGTTCTTTTGTGGGTGTTTGGGTGGGCGGAACAGCCGTTTTCGTTGGCACATCCGTCACGGTTTCAGCCACAATGGCGGCGGCCTGGCTGGTAGATTCCCCGTTAGTCATCACATTCCCACGATTGCTAAAACGCCAGCCAATTGCCAATAAAATGAGCAGCGCTCCTGCAACCAGGGCACCAATAATCAAGCGTTTATCACGACGCTTGATCTCACTGTCTGAATCAAGCATCCGTTGTGCCAGTTCCAACACGCCATCTTCATCTGGAAAATCAGGATCCATCGCTTTGATTTTTTTCCAAATCGCCAGCGTTAGATACGGCTGTTGCTGTGCAACGGATAGGAAGGCATCGTTATATAATCGGGCGCAGATACCGCTTTTGGCACGTTCTTCAACCTGCATTCTGTCGCGGTAAGGCAAACTGCCCCGTTTAACTTCGATGGCTTCCCATTTATTGAGCGCTTCTTCGTATTCATGTGCCTCAAGCGCCGTCACCGCTGCTTCATACAGCAAGTCTAAATCCGATTGGATGCTGTTGGACTGCACACTTTGGCGAACTTGTGACTCCAGATGTCCTAAATTGGGATAATGGGGAGCTAACTCGCGTAAGGCTGTGATGACGACCAACGCTTCGCCAAAATGCCCCTCTTGGAAAAAATCAACCGCCTGTTCATACAAGCGTTTAGTGGATTCTTCGCGTAGTTGTGCGCCTTGTTCTGTTTGGTAATCTGCGCCGGTACGTGTCAGTTCATCAATTTTTTCGATGCAGCCGATGTAGTTTGTCTCGTCAAACGCTTCAGATGCTTGCAGCCACAGCCGTGCCAGATGTTCTAACTGGCGCGAGCCGAGGGTTTCCAGCGGATTTTGCAAAGTGAGCACGACACTTTGCAGGGCGGTTGTCATGTCGCCAGCATTTGAGTAACGGCGCTCTGGCTGTTTTTCTAGCGCCCGTTCTACGATGGCGATGAGTGTTTGCGGGATATTGGGGTTGGCGAGATGCAGATCTGGCAGCTTCCGTTCAAGCTGTTGGTGCATGATCTCTTTGGTATTGTTTCCCTGGAACGGGGGATGGCCGGCAAGCATTTCATAAAGAACGATACCCAGCGCGTATACGTCTGTTCGATAATCAATTGGGCCTCCTTTGATTTGTTCAGGAGACATGTATAAAGCAGTACCCAAAGGCGCTTCATTGCCCAGATTATTGGCTTCCTGACCCACCAGTTTGGTGATGCCAAAGTCCATCAGAATGGGTTCGCCCAGCAGGTTGAGCATGATATTTTGGGGCTTGATGTCACGGTGGATCATGCGCCGTTGATGGGCATAATCGACGGCATCACACAGGTTGATGGCGATGCGGACACTTTCAGTCAACGGCAGACGCATTTCGGCCTGGTTAAGCGCGGCCAATTTATTAGCCAGCGTTTCGCCAGGAATGTACTCTAACACCATGTAGTAAATGCCTTGATCTCGTTTAAAATCATAGACACGTACGATGTTTTGGTGCCTTAATTGGGCAACGGCCGTTGCTTCTTGCTCAAATTGTTGGACGAATTCTGGTCTTTTGGTGAGGTGAGGATGGATAATTTTGACGGCAACTGACCGTTTCAGATTTTGATCTGTAGCCCGATACACGGAGGACATGCCCCCGCGTCCGAGAAGCGATTCTATCTGGTAGCGTTCACCCAGTGTTTGCCCGATCCAGGATTTTGGTTTTTGCGTCATTTCTCGACTCCGCTATGATGGGCGGCAGCGAATTGGATTCCCATACGATCTTGACGCAGGATTGGTAGCACTGCTCCTGCGAATGCTCCTATCAGTTACTGATATTCATCAATTAGGAATTATACCATGCAACGGCCGTTCTTTCATTTCCCCCATATTGGCTATAGGCGAAACCCATTTGGTGCATTAACCGACGAGGAATGGATGGCAATTGCTGTGCTACCCTCTGCTGTTGAGCGCATTCTAGCGGATGGGTTTGAGCATCTGCAACTCCTAGGGCCAATGGGCATCGGCAAATCCACGACGCTGTTGGCGCTGCAAGCCTGGTTTTCTGCGGCTGATTCAAGAAAAATTAAGTACGAATACTTGCCTGAAGGACGGCGCTATTTTGAAACAGACACCAGTAACCTGAATCTGTTTTTGCTAGATGAAGCGCAGCGGCTCAACTGGTGGCAGCGGCGCAAACTGGTGAAAGCGGCTTCCCATTTGCAGCTTATC
>JACSSI010000504.1 GCA_014879345.1 Anaerolineae bacterium
GGCGGCAACCCATCCGACGGCCGTAAAGTGAAAGGCACCCTCCATTGGGTTTCCGCTCAACACGCCATCCCCGCCGAAGTGCGCATGTACGACCGCCTCTTCACCACCGAAAATCCCAATATCGCCCCAGAAGGTGAAGATTTCACCGTCAACCTCAACCCCAACTCTTTGGAGGTGTTGACTGGCTGCATGGTCGAACCTAACCTGATCGAAGCAAAAATTGATGACCGTTTCCAATTTATGCGGCAAGGTTACTTCGTTGTTGACAAAGACTCGACACCCGACAATTTAGTCTTCAACCGGACTGTTGGCCTGCGTGATTCCTGGGCCAAATCGCAGAAATAAATCATATATTTGTACCTGGTTCGTAGTGGCGGCTTTAGCCGTTTTACCACTAAAGTGGCTACTACAAACCAGATACGCCCCCTATAACCCACAATGAAAAATAGACTGATCCTCGTCGCTGGCAATATCGGCGCTGGCAAAACCTCCCTCACAGAACGCATTGGCTCCCGCCTGGGTTGGCAAACGGGCTACGAATCCGTCGCCGACAATCCATACCTGCCCGACTTCTACGGCGATATGCAGCGTTGGTCCTTCCATTTGCAGGTATTTTTCCTCGGTCATCGCGCCCAGCAGCACCACGACCTGTACAACAATCCCCAATCCGCCATTTCAGACCGCAGCATTTATGAGGATGCCTACATTTTTGCCCGTGCCTTGCACCACATGAACAACCTGAATGAGCGCGATTACCTGGCCTACCGGCAGGTGTTTGACCTCATCGTGCAAGGTTTGCCCACGCCGGATTTGCTGCTTTACCTGAAATGCCCGGTGTCCGTGCTGATGGATCGCATTCAGCAGCGTGGCCGGGAAATGGAAAGCGGCATCACCGCTGAGTATTTGCAACTGCTGGAATCTTTTTATGACGAATGGCTGTCTAGCTTTGACCTTTGCCCTGTGCTGACCATTCCCACCGATGATCTCAATTTTGTGCAAAAGCCGAAGCATCTGGATATTGTCGTTGAGAAAATTCAGGAGAAATTGGCTGGCAAAGAAGATGTGGTTTTCCCGCCAAACGGTGGGGAATAAGCTGTGAAGTATGTGACAGTCATTTCCAACGTGGCTGTCACAGTAGTGCATTTTTTCCTTGGAGCAAACTAAACTGATGAGTGAGAAAACAGAAGCTTTGTTAACGCGCCTGGATGAGATTGGGTACGCTGTCGCCGGGAGCGAGGGTGGTTTAGGTTTGCTGGCGCTGGGGTCTGTGGGGGATGAGCGAGAACGCCTGGATGATTATTCAGACCTGGATTTCTTTGTTATTGTGGAGCCAGCCTATAAAGAACTGTTTATCCATGATTTGAGTTGGCTGTCGGGTATAGCGCCCGTTGCTTATGCGTTTCAAAACACGGCCGATGGCTGTAAGCTGTTGTTTGTGGATGGTGTTTTTTGTGAATACGCGGTGTTTACGCCTGATGAGTTGGCACATGCTGCTTATACGGGTGGTTTGTGGGTGTGGCGGCGGGCTGATTTTGAGATAGCGATAGGTGATGGAGGGAAACGGCCGTTCTCCTCCCCGCTATCTTCTGATCCCCAATGGTTAATCGGTGAAGCGCTCACCAACCTGTACGTGGGTCTCAATCGCTACCATCGCGGTGAAAAACTCTCAGCCATGCGCTTCATCCAAAGCTATGCCGTCGATAGAGTGCTAGACCTGGTGCCATTCCTGCAAGAAGAACAACCTGCCCTTCGCGATCCATTTGCCAGCGAACGCCGCTTTGAACAACGATTCCCTGAATTTAGTGGACTGCTGCCATCATTCATGCCCGGTTATAAACACAGCCTTACTGCCGCAAGAAACATCTTGAATTTCCTGGACGACCATTTTGAGATAAGCCAGGCGATGAAAGTAGAAATCATCTCGCTTTGTGGCATAGTACCCTGACCTTAGAAATCTTGCTTACCATTCGGGACTGTGCTAGTATCCACTTATCCCTGCTGTGTGCGTGATGGATTTCTACATTTGAGCCAACGCCACTTGATAGGGATCGGCAAATCCGCAGAGGGGATGTAGTAGCCTTCGGGCAAGGCAGTATCCATGCGGCACCTTTCCCACCTGCCTATGCAGGTTCAAGTACGGAAGTTCACACGGCATGGCGGGGTCTGTCTCAAAAGAATATGAGACGGCAACAAGTATGAGGTTGGGCTATTAAAAGGCCCCTGATTACCCAATCAGGGGCTTTTATTTTCAGAGATTGTAACTAACCAGCTAGACCTGACAGGTTTAGGTACAAAATTGTCTGCAAAGATAGGGTGCTATGCAAAAATGCCTTCCTGTTAAAACACGGCAATAAACCTGTCAGGTCTCAGTTGGTACACCTGTATAGTTACCAGAGATTTAACTAACCAGACCTGTCAGGCTTCTTTGGAAAGCAAAAATCAAACGAGAAAAACCTGACAGGTCTTTAAGATAAGGATTGACGGAATTGGCTATGGTTCGTGAGCGCATTGCTGACGACATTTATGTTTTTACGAGTAGACAATACGCACAGGTGACGGCCGGTGCCATCATGACAAAAGAGGGTGTGGTGTTGATTGATACCCTCTTTTTCCCAGAAGAGACCAAAGAGATACGGGATTTTTTGGAAGGTCGGTTGGGGCTTACGGTAAAGTATGTAATTAACACACATTACCATGCCGATCATTCACAGGGAACATATTTATTTCCCCATGCGCAGGTTGCTAGTCATCGATTATGTCGTGAGTTATTGGATACGGTAGGGCGTGAGGGTTTGGTTGAAGCCAAAACGCAGATGCCTGAGTTGGAAGAGGTTGATATTGTTCTGCCAGATTTGGTTTATGATGACGGCATCATGAATTTGTATGTGGGTGGAAAAACGATACAACTTCATCATTTTCCTGGGCATAGTCTTGATATTTCAGCGGTATTTATAGCCGATGAGCGCATTCTTTTTGCGTCTGATAATACTATGCCAGTGCCTACAATTTTTGATGGCGGTTATCAGCATTTGGTCAATTCGATGCATGGCATGTTAGCCTTGAACCCGGATACGGTTGTGAGCGGGCATGGTGAGGTGATGCTGCGGGGTGAAGTGGTTGCCCGGATTGAGGATGATTTGGCCTATTTGGAAGCGATTAAAACGGCCGTTACCCGAGTCATTGAACGAGGACAATCCCCAGACGCCCTGAAGCGCATCAATATCGAAGATTGCGGCAAATCTCGCATCCCATTGAATGGACTCGTCGTCGATTTGCATTATGCTAATTTGCAGCGTTTGTATGAGGAATTGACACAAAACTAAGGCCGCAACTTTTAGAGATTGGTGAAGGCTGGCCTTTTAGTGGCTGGCCTTTTTTATTGGGGAGGAACCAGCATCGTTAATTTTTGAGGCAGAATCGTGTAAACAATTTCTTTGGCCGATTCAGACAAAATCTCGCCGTCTGCATGGAGGGGTGTGCCTGGTTCACTGGTAATCGTCAATGACTTTGTGCGTTTGAATGTGGTGATGGGGTGTTCAACATGCGTTCCCTTGGTCAGCTTCAGCAAGAAATTGACAACAGTCGTTTTCGGTACTTCTGGCGCCAGCACGAAGTCAAAATAACCATCATCCATGACGGCACCCGGTGCAATCATCATACCGCCGGTACGAGGTCCATTGCACACAGAAAGCAAGTAAGTTGGCCCCACATACTCCCCATCATCCCAGGTAATAGACATTTGCCATGCCTTGAGCTTGATAACGCCTTTGAGTATCGCTAAATAGTAACGTGCTTCGCCAGAAACACGTTGAATCTTCTCATGTTCTAGCGTGATCATCGGTTCCATGGCGATGGCGCTGTTGTTGTCGAAGTAGTGGATTTTGCCATCATATTGCACGCACCCTGCATCCAGGAGCCGGGTATGGCCGCTGGCAATTAAATTGGCGGCGGCAGGCAATGTTTGCGGCAGCCCCATCATTTTTGCCAGGTCGTTGGCAGAGCCAACAGGTAAGATGCCCAGGGGAATTGTCGGCTCGTTTTCGGGAACGGCCGTTATCAAGCCATTAGCCACTTCACTGATAGTACCATCCCCACCAGCAGCAATCACGGCATCGTACCCTTCAGCAACGGCCGTTTTTGCCAGTTCAGTACCATCCTTAGCTCCTGTGGTTAAAGCCAGATCATAATCCAAATGAGCCGCTTTCAAGGCGGATTCAACTTCTGGCAGCCGGGCTTGTGCGCCCCATCGGTTAGCATATGGGTTTAGGATAACCTTGACTTTCATGGACGATACCCCTTCAGATAACCCACATGGGGTTATCCACACCTTATTGAATTGGAGAAGTTGTTGTGAATGACGAACGCGCTTGTATTGTACACAAATTGGCAAGGAATCCCTAGTGGTTTTTAGCGGGGGGGTGCGGTTAGTTTTTGTGTAACAAAGCAGACTACAAAAGTCTTGCCAATATTAATTGGCATTAA
>JACSSI010000505.1 GCA_014879345.1 Anaerolineae bacterium
TCACCAACGGCCGTTTCCCGCATAGCCATTTCCGCTTCCACTGGTAGTTTCATCAGTTGGCGCATCGTCGTTCTGGCATAATCTGGATCTCGGGAAGCTATCGTTTCGATAATTTTCGCCATAAACGCCTGATCAATTGCAATGCCTTCTTCATCTGTAAACGACGCTTCTTCCCCAGCATCCCAATTACGCACACTGTGCAGTTCTAGCAAAGGCATCGCCAGCAATTGCAAGACGGCATTATGTGTAGCGGAAAAAATAGAAGCCATAAACCGTGAATAACCTTGCCATACCCTTTTTTGATCCGCCAAAGACGGCTCCGTTTCACCCGCTTCTGTTTGCAGCCAAACTTCCCGACGGTCAGCAATATAGACATCCGCCAACGCCTGCATCTCAGCCAACTCCGCATCAGTCACTTCCGCCGCCGCCATCGCCGCCACCTCTGGGTAAACGACCTGCTCAAATGCTTCCACATCCCACACCGTCGCTCCGTTTCGCCGTAAGGCCAACAACAATGCCTCACCAAACGCCGCCACTTGCGATTCCGTCACAAAAACGCCGCGCCCATGCTGCGCTTCCACCAACCCACGCGCCGCCAACATGCGCGTCGCATCTCGGATGACGGCGCGGCTGACACCAAATGCCTCGGCCAATTCCGGCTCAGTCGGCAGCGCTTCTCCCGGTTCAAAATCCCCGTTGAGAATGGATTCTTTAACGGTTTCAGCGACTTGTTCAGCGAGTGTTTGCTTCTTAACTGTCTGTGAAAATGGCTTCTTTTGACTCATGATCCCTCTTCTGTTTTCTTTAACGACGGTAATTCTAAATGTATAACCGATGTGGCTGTATGAGGCAAAAATGTTACACAGAGATTCACAGAGGAAGCACAGAGAACCACAGAGAGAACATGGAGGGAATTCGTGAAACCTCTCTATTTTCTATCCGTGAAGCTCTGTGTTACTGCTGTTAGTTAATCAATTTATTCAGGTGAGGCTGGCTGCGCTGACGGGCATCGACTTGTAAATAGAGGAGCAATGATACTATCAAGATGGCTCCCGCTACAATCCAGGCCGCGCTCACTGATGCTTGTTCCGCCACATAGGCCAAGCCAATCGCGCCCAACATACCACCCAAATAACTTGCCAACGATTGCACCGACAGCATCGCCGAACGCCGTTCGGACGGGATTTCATCGTTGACCAGCGTATTGTGGGGCGAATCCAGGACGCCCATGTTCAAGTACACCAGCCAGAACAAGAAAATGAAAAGGGGAACGGCCGTTTGCACCGCCAAAAGTATCAAACACACCCCTTGTAACCCCCGCGACAGCGCCGCCACCAAGCCATACCGCTTGCCCAGTTTGTTACTCAACGGCGTCGAAATGAGATTGCCCACCACGCCGGCAAAAAAGCTGCCAGCCATCGCCACGCCAAACAACATCGTATTTTCCACGTTTCCGCCTTGCAACAGCGCAAATTGCGGCTGCCAAAACGTCTCAATGCCCAGCATCGCCAGTCCACCCGCCAACGTTGCGCCCAGCAGCAATAAAATCGTGGGGTTTTGCCGACTCAGTTGGAACGCATCTTTGACGAGCGTCGGCACTTCTGTAAAACTGTGCCGCCACCCACCAGCCGCGCCAACTGGCCGATCTTCTTGCACAGCCAGCGCCACAAACAGTACCAAGACTACTTTAATGACCAGAGAGAAGAGGACAGGGATGGCCAAGGGGGTGATAACGGCCGTTCCATCCGCCGGTAAAAATGCAAAGAGACGAGGCAACGCACCCCCCAACAACGCGCCAATGCCTAATGCCGTTAGCGTCACCGTACCCGCCTTCGCCAATTTGGGCTGCAACTCAATCTCCGGCTCGACAGCTTGCAACGCATCCACAAACCAGGCATCCAGCGCCCCCGACGACAAGGCCCGCCCTGCGCCGTAAAATACAAACCCTAACAGCAGCATCGGAAACGAAAAGGCAAACAACAGTGCCGCCATCGTCGCTGCCATGAGCGTGTAAGCGACCAACGCCACCCGCTTGCGCCCTACCGCATCCGCCAAGCCGCCCGTCGGCACCTCCAGCAAGACGATGGTCAGCGAATAAAGCCCCATCGCTATGCCCACTTCAAACAAGCTCATGCCTCGCGCTTGCAAAAAGAGTACCAGCAAGGAGGTGGGCAGCGCCGTGCCAAACCAAAACAGGAATATCGCTGTGTAATATGTCCACTGAATGCGTTTGAGTGATTGCATGATTTCTCCGTATTCATCGTGTCATCATATGACATGATGAATTTAGAGATAGTATAGCGGAACGGCCGTTTCCCTGTCAAGCACAAAAAAAGGTGGGAATCATACAATTCCCACCTTTACAAAGTCATGATTTTTGAGATACAACAAAGCGGGTCAACCATCAGCATCAGATTCATCAGAATCGCCTTTCAAATCAATTACAATTTCACCGATAATCCCTTCAGACAAAGCCCCAATAAAAACAAAAGAAAAGAGCATCCCTAAAGCCTGGAAAAGCATTGTCAAAACAATAAACAAAACAGTCCAAACCGCCAGCACCAGCACAGGAAGCATATAACCTGCAAAAATCGCCCCAGCATTGCGCAAAGCCAGCTTAAATGAAGGCTGTGTTAATCGCGGGTAAAGTGGCAGCATGCTAATCTGCAAAATCATCCAAATCATTGCCACCGATATAAAAACTGCCTGCATTATCCCAGCCCAGGTTTCATGAAATTGGGCATAAAATCTCAAATTCCACCCCACCATCAACGCTGCGACCACATTGGCAACCCCAAAAATCAATGCCTGCTTCCAGGTACTGCGCACATAGCCAAAGTACACCCGATAATTGACAACAATCCCACGACGGCAGTCAAACAGTACATGATACAGGGCAAATATAAAAAACGCAGAAGGCAAAAACAGCACTGTATTCAAAATTAAAGTCACGATAGATGGTACTGCATTCGTCACCGTATAAAATAACAAAGCTGGTAATAATGAGAGGAAACAGATGAAATTTAAAACAATCAAAAGGATAGAATCGTCCCAGAAAATAGAAAACCCTTTTTTGAAGCCATCAAGCACAATACGCATAGAAACCCTCAGAAAACTCTTTAATTTTGATAACAAAAAACCTTCGCCACGCTAAAAAGTGACGAAGGCTGATAATAATCCACTTAGGAGTTTGTAACAAACTTGTTTGCAACAAACTTGTTTGTAACAAATGGGATGATGACGGAAAACGGCCGTTCCTACCTACTCCTTCTCCCACTCATTTTGCCCAAACGTCAGCCAGTCAAACCGACACCAAAAGCTGCTTTCCAATGGACTGCACGCATAGACCCCCACCGCAATTTTTTCAGACGGTTGGTGCAAATGACAAATACGCATTTGCTGCCACAACTCACCATCCAACGAAAAATCTAACCGCACATCAGAACCGCGTTTACTCGCTCGATACCATACCTGACTCACATCTGAAGCAATATCCTGCGTTGCCCAGTCTGAATAGCCCAAATTCGTCACAACTGAGCCAAGCTTACTGTTTTCAGGGCTAATATATTCCGTCGAAGCCTTAATCCAATTATCTTCATCCAAACGCAAAATCAAGCCACATTGGTCATACTTATTTTGCGGCTTAAATTCAACTTGCGTAGCTGCACTAAAATCACCTGATACATCTTTCAGCAAACAATGCGCGTTATCATTCCGAAAACCATAATGTGTGCGCTGCCAGAAATCCGTGCCAGCATCTGTCCAAACCTCTAACCCATTCCCAACACGAAACCTGGATGGCTCATTGAACCAATACAAATCTTCAGGCAGTTCATTCTCAAATGAATAGGTAACCGCTTCCATAAACCCCTCACACCATCAGTTATCCGTTGATTGTTGACTGTTAACAAACCCCTTTCTTCAAAATCACATTGGCATACTTCCGCGCATCTCCCGTCATCACCACCGCAAACGCATTTTTGGTTTGTTCATAAAACGCAAAGCGCTCAATAAACGCAATTGGCGGTGTTTCTGGCGCATGACGGTCAATCGCCGCCCGATAGCCAGCTTCTACGGCCGGATCAGGTTCATCACCCGGCACACAGGCCATCATCATTACCGGTGCTTCCACATACTCGTCGAGCGCAAATAACGGCAGCACCGCGTCCAGCAAATCGGCAATCAACAAGCCATCCGCCCGAATCACCCGCTCATTAAACGTGTGCCCCGGAAAATGGGCATCGCCAAACACAATCTCATCCCCATGCCCCATGCGGTACAACGTCGCCAACAGTTCTGGGCTGAGTAATGGTGAAATTCCTTTAAGCATAAAACACCTCTGGAAAGATTGAAGATTGAAGATTAAAGAATGACAATCGACCCAATCTTTAATCTTCAATCTTTATTTTTTGTATCTATACAGGTCTAAAGCCTGTGGTATAAATGATAAGCATGGACGGTATAAAACAACTGCGCGA
>JACSSI010000506.1 GCA_014879345.1 Anaerolineae bacterium
TTCTTGGCGTTTTCGTTTTTATGAAATATCGGATAGGATCACCAACAAAATTTTCCACCGAGGTAATTATGAGCAACAAACAATTTCCCACTAACTTTATCTGGGGGACGGCAACCTCCTCCTATCAAATCGAAGGAGCCTGGAACGAAGATGGCAAAGGCGAATCCATCTGGGATCGTTTCAGCCACACCCCTGGCAAAATCCAGGATGGCACAACGGGCGACGTGGCCTGCGATCATTATCATCGGTATCGTGATGATGTGGTGTTGATGCGAGACCTGGGCTTGCAGGCTTACCGTTTTTCCATCGCCTGGCCGCGTATTTTGCCCAACGGCCGGGGGCAGGTGAACCAGAAAGGGCTGGATTTCTACGGCCGTTTAACCGACCAACTCCTCGCCGCCAATATCACCCCCTTTGTCACGCTCTACCACTGGGATTTGCCCCAAATTCTGGAAGATCAGGGCGGCTGGCCCAATCGTGATAGCGTGGATGCGTTTGTGGAATACGCCGACGTGGTTTCCCGTTATCTGGGCGACCGTGTGAAGCATTGGATTACGTTTAACGAACCCTTTGTTTCGGCGTTTTTGGGTTACCAGTATGGCAACCACGCCCCAGGCCGAAAGGAGTCGGGGTTGGCTCTGCGGGCGGCACACCATCATCTCGTGGCGCATGGGGAATCCGTGCCGGTGATACGCGCCAACAGCGCTGGCGCTGAAGTGGGCATTACGCTCAACATGTCGTATCAGGCGGCTGGTTCTGCCAGTGCCGCTGATGTGGCGCGCGCCCGTCAGGCTGACGGGCATGTTAATCGTTGGTTCTTGGATCCGATAAACGGCCGTCATTATCCAGCAGACATGGTGAACATGTACTATCAAAAGTTTGATGAATCGTTTGATTTTATTCTGGATGGTGATTTTGAAACCATTGCCGTGCCGACTGATTTTATGGGGCTTAATTATTATTCGCGCCACGTAGTGAGGGATGAGGAAGCCACAGACAATTTGCCGCAAACGGTGTTCGAGTCCAAAGAAAACCGCACCGATATTGACTGGGAAATCTACCCCGAGGGATTGTATCGAATTCTCAACCGACTTTACTTCGACTACCAGATTCCGAAAATCTACATCACTGAGAATGGGGCTAGTTATGGAGATGGGCCGGATGAAAACGGCCGTGTGCCAGATGAACGCCGCCTCTCCTATCTCAAACAACACTTCACTGCCGCCCATCGCGCCATCAACAATGGTGTACCGCTGGCTGGTTACTTCGTCTGGTCATTCATGGATAATTTTGAATGGGCATATGGCTACAAACAACGCTTTGGTATCACCTGGGTTGATTACGACACGCAGGAGCGCATCCTGAAAGACAGCGCCCTTTGGTACAAACAAGTCATCGCCGAGAACGGGCTGTAGCTGACAGATTGGTCCAATTTTGCCTGGTATGACAACGATTATGCGTTACCCAATTGGACCAATCTTCTTTGCCATTCGTTTTGCAAAATCATGAGCCATCGCTTCACCCCTACGTGACACGTTTTTTCGTTTTCAGGCTCTGTGCATCCAAGGCCAGGGACGCGGAGCGTCAAGAGCTTCATTCCACGTAGAGCGTGGAACGAGATGAGACCTGTGTCCCACGTTAACCTGACGGGTACGTACCCATATCTGTACGCGGTTGGTTCTTCGTTTTACGCATTTTCAGGGCTACGCTATAATCCCGCCACTTGATTTACAAAGTAACGAACGCAAATAATCGCAGAATTGTGAGGTGGCGCAGAAGGATTTGTTTTTCTGCGCTTTTCAGTCTGTGTAAACAATTTTAAGGAGAGTAACTATGCCAACCGCATTGATTACAGGCATTACTGGTCAGGATGGTTCCTATTTGGCCGAATTTTTATTGAAGAAAGGGTATAACGTGGTGGGGATGGTGCGCCGCACCAGCACCGTCAATTTTCACCGCGTTTCGCATATCCAGGATAAATTGACCCTGGTTCCTGGTGACTTATGTGACCAGATTTCCCTGATTCGTATTTTGGAAGAATACAAGCCAACGGAGGTTTATAACCTGGCGGCACAATCGTTTGTGCAAACCTCCTGGGCGCAGCCTGTTTTTACAGGGGATGTGACGGCTTTGGGCGTGACGCGCATGTTGGATGCGATCCGCATTGTAGACCCCAAGATTCGCTTTTATCAGGCCAGTTCCAGTGAAATGTTTGGCAAAGTGGTGGAAGTGCCACAAAAAGAGACGACGCCATTTTATCCACGCAGTCCGTATGGGGTGGCGAAGGTGTATGGTCACTGGATTACCGTTAATTACCGGGAAAGCTATGATATGCATGCCAGCTCTGGTATTCTCTTTAACCATGAATCACCCCGGCGCGGTTTGGAGTTTGTGACGCGCAAAATTACGAACCATGTGGCGCAAATCAAGATGGGTCTGACGGATGAAATCCGGCTGGGCAACCTGGATGCGCGTCGGGATTGGGGCTTTGCCGGGGATTATGTGCAGGCGATGTGGCTGATGCTGCAACAAGACAAACCGGATGATTTTGTGGTAGCTACCGGTGAAACCCATTCCGTTGAAGAGTTTTTGCAAGAAGCGTTTGGTTCTGTCGATTTGGATTGGCATGACTATGTGGTGCAAGACCCGCGCTTTATGCGTCCGGCTGAGGTTGATTTGCTGGTGGGTGATCCGGCTAAAGCTGGGGCAAAATTGGGCTGGGAACCGACTGTTTCTTTTGCGGGCCTGGTTAAGATGATGGTTGAAGCGGATATGAAGCTGATTCAAACGGGTCAGACGGCGATGTAGGAGACGTGGTGCGTAGAGCGTAGTGCGTAAAAACCTTACGCACTACGCTCTACGCACTAAAAGAGGGTTAACTATGAGTATTAAATTTGGCACAGATGGCTGGCGTGCGCGGATTGGAGAGGATTATACGTTTGATAATTTGCGGCGATGTGCGCAGGGGTTTGCGACGTTTTTGCAGGCAAACGGCCGTTCCCAACAAGGCATCGTCATCGGGCATGATAAGCGGTTCCAGGCTGAGTATTTTGCTGCCGCCGCTGCTGAAGTGCTGGCCGCAAATGGCATTAAAGTGTGGCTGACGGATGGCGCTACGCCGACGCCAGCTATCTCCTATTCAGTCGTCGATAAACAGGCGGGCGGCGCGATTAATATCACGGCCAGCCATAATCCGTTTTGGGATTGCGGCTTTAAGGTACGCGACCCGCAAGGCGGCGCGATTCCGCCGCATGATTTGAAGAAAATTGAAGCGGCGATTCCTGAAATAGATGGCGTGACAAGCATGAAACTCGAAGATGCACTGACAGACGGTCTGGTGACGATGTTTGATGCCTCGCTGCCTTATGAGGCGCAGTTGCACCGTCTGGTTGATGTGGCTCCGATTAAGAAGGCTGGCTTTAATGTGGCGGTTGATGCGATGTGGGGCAATGGTGCTGGCTGGTTCCCGCGTCTGCTGGCGAATGGCAAAACGCAGATTAGTGAAATCCACAATACACGCAATCCAATCTACCCGCATATGACCCGTCCTGAACCGATTCCGCCGAATGTGGATCACGGGCTGGCGTTTGCCAAGCGGCTCAAGGCAGACGTGACGGTGATTAACGACGGTGATGCAGATCGGGTGGGATTTGGGGATGAAAACGGCCGTTTTCTCAATCAGCTCCAGGTCTATGGCCTTATGGGTTACTACTTCCTTGAGGTCCTTGGCTTACGCGGTCCCATCGTCAAAACAATTTCAACCACCAAAATGCTTAATAAATTGGCGAAAATTTATGACGTTCCTGTTTATGAAACAGGTGTAGGCTTCAAATACATCGCGCCCAAAATGATGGAAGTGGATGCCATGATCGGTGGTGAGGAAAGTGGCGGCTACGCTTTCAAAGGGCATGTGCCGGAGCGAGACGGTATCCTGGCTGGCCTCTATTTCCTTGACATGATGGTGCAGACGGGCAAAAAACCGTCGCAACTGTTGGACATACTTTATGAAAAAGTTGGGCCGCACTACTATGACCGCATCGACAGCCGTTTTGATGCTGCCCAGCGCCCGGAAATTCTGGCGCGGGTGGCGGCCGCACGACCTGCAACCATTGGCGGCCTCAAAGTAACTGACATCATCACCATCGACGGCCACCAGTTCATTATGGAAGATGGCGGCTGGCTGTTAGTGCGCTTTAGCGGTACGGAGCCAGTCATTCGCGTTTACTGCGAAACAACGCATGAAGACCGGGTGCAGGATATTCTGGTCGATGGCATGAAGATTGCTGGGTTATAGGCGTCTGGTTTTATTACAAAGATACGAAGGGACAAAGAAACAAAGAAAACCTTTGTCCCTTCGTATCTTTGTATCTTTGTAATAAGGATTTTTATGAGCGAGAAGGCGTTTCAAGATTATTACCCGGACGAAGTGAGTTACTGTTATGGCTGCGGGCGACTGAATGAGAAGGGGCTGCAAAT
>JACSSI010000507.1 GCA_014879345.1 Anaerolineae bacterium
TCTCCCAAGTCGTTGACAAATCCAGTACAGCCAAGACAGCCATCTTGCCACGTTGGATGAAACATAAAATGATACACAATAAGCTGATGTTGTTCAGCGAATAAATCATAAAGGCTTTGCTTTCCTTCCGGCCCATCAAAAATATACGTCTTGTCAACCTTTACCATGGGCAGCCTGCGCCGTTCGGCACTGACTTGGTCTTGATGTTTGGTGAGTTCCTTTTCATGTACAAGCAGTGTTTCCCGCGCTGCCAACCATTCATCTCTGCTTACAATTTTGGGATGTGCAAGTTCTTGAGTCGCCATATTTTTGTCCTTTCTTGAGGCGCTGACGGCCTAAATTGAATTTTATATGTTTTTCTGTTCAAAACTATCAACAGGGAAATTTTAGAACATGCGTTCCGCACAGTCAAGATGGAAATACACGAATGGATGCTTCGTAACAATTCAGGTAGGTTTCCTTTTGATTTCGCTGCTCTCGTCAGCCGGAACCGTGACGAAGAACCAGGGGGCAGGGCCTCGCCAATACCAAATTTTGCCATTGAATTCTAGGATCATTGTTTATACCTGAATGGACAGTTAGGTTTTACACCAGCCCCAATTCCCTTGCCCGACGTGCTGCTTCGGTGCGGTTTTGTACCTGAAGCTTCTCAAAAATGCGGCGGTTGTGGCCTTTGACGGTATCGACTGCCAGGAAAAGCTGCTCGCTGATGTCACGGTTTGACAGCCCTTGTGCTACCAGTTGTAGCACTTCCAGTTCACGTTCGCTAAGAGGCTCGACTAAAGGTTGAGGAGCCTGCCCTGAGCTTGCCGAAGGGATGAGGGATGAGGGATGAAAATAGTCTTGTTTTTCAAAAGAATCAAGTAATTTGTTGACATAATCCTTCACCCTTCCGCCTTCATCCTTCATCTTTACCAAAAGTTCTGCCATTGGCTGTCCTTCGTCGATGAAGGTGCGGATGAAACCTTCTGGTTCGGCTTCTGTTAGGGCTTGATGCAGGAGGGAAACGGCCGTTTCCCCATCTCCCTGTGCGTCATAAGCAATTGCTTGCAATACCATTGTCCTGAGCCGTTCATCCGCCCACCCTTTTGTTTCTATTTGCTGCCGATACGGTTCCAGCACTGCCAGCGCTTGAGCAGCATTGCCCTGCGCCAGATAGACCCGCGCCTGACTAAGCGGCAAATCTTGCGCCTGTGCCACCTGTTCTGCCGCCGCCAGATTGCCTTGTTGCAGCAGGATGAGCACGTGAACGGCCGTTACTTCCGGCAAACGGTATACAAACTGCTGCTCCTGGGCAGATTGGCTGGCTTTGGCTATCAGAGCCGCCGCCCCAGCCACATCCCCCTGAGCAAGTTTAAGACGCGCCAGAAACACCTCACAGGCAACCGCTCTATCTACGCTGCTGTGAAACTGCTGTGCCAGGGGCAGGCTCTGCTCACCATGTCGTTGGGCTGCCTCCATGTCGTTCCACTCGTAGGCGATACGCGCCAGACCCAGATGGGCGGCACAAGCCACGCCCATCGGCGGCTCCCCAATCAAGTTCAAGGCATCCTGGTAAGTGTGGGCCGCCAGATGCAGTTGATTTTCCATTTCTTGCATACCACCCACGCCAATTGTTGACATAATATTTATAATAAAATGCCCAATGGCCTCGCTGACAGTTTTCGCTTCGATATAGGCATGTTTAGCCGCAACCCGATCGCCCTGAAGCTGATGGGCATACCCCATGTTCCAGATGATGGAGGTACGCACAGGCAAGTTGTCTGGATGCAAATTGTCAAGGGCAATGCGAGACTGAGTGAGGATGGTATCAATTTGGCTTTGTGCCACCGCAACCGTCGCCCGCATGGAAGCAATGCGCCCAATTAAATCACGTGTCTTTTCATCTAGCTCTTTACCTTCTAGCGCGGCTTCAGCCGCTTGCAACTTCTCTTCGATTCCGGCTATTTGGCTGATAAACAGGAATGCTGAGGCGTATGTTACCCACAGCGAGGGTCTGGCATTGAGAACGGCCGTTTCCAATGAAGCCAGCCAGTTCATCACCGGTGCCACAGCCCCGCGAAAGAGCAGCGGCATTCCCCGCCCTGCCATCAGGCGCTCGGCGCGATCAATATCATGGGCGGCCGCCGCATGTTGAAACGCTTCAATCTCCAAGCCGTTTTCCTCAAACCAAATGCTGGCGCGACTGTGTAATTCAACTACTTTATCTCCCCCATCGGAAGAGTCAGTGGGAGGAAGACTTTGCTGCAAACGCTGGCGCAGCAAATCACCAAAAAGGTGGTGATAACGATACCAATGCCGCTCGTTATCAAGCGGCACCAGGAACAAGTTGGCGCGTTCCAGGTAAGCCAGCGTTTCTTGCCCGGCCAGTGCAGCATCCTGCAAAACGGCCTCACAAAGCGGACCGCACAATCGGTCGAGGATTGATGTGTACAGCAAGAAAGTTTGAACCGCTTCAGATTGCTGGTTCAGCACCTCCTCGACCAGATAGTCGAGTATAAAACGGTGGCTGCCGGTGAATGATTGGATGAATGAACTGCTGTTTTCCTGCCCATGCATGGAAAGTGCCGCTAATTGCAAACCTGCAATCCACCCTTCGGTACGAGTTTCCAAAGCTATGATTTCTTCTGCTGAAAGCGCAAGCCCCATCGCCTGATTAAGAAAAGCGGTGGCTTCGTCGAGGGTAAAACGCAGGTCAGTGGCGCGTAGTTCGGTTAATTGGCCACCAACGCGATACCGTGCCAGGGGCAGTGACGGGTCTTCGCGCGTGGTCATCATGAGGTGCATGTGAGGCGGCAGGTGGTCGAGCAAAAAAGCGAGAGCGTGGTCAATGGCTTGAGCGTCTATTCTATGATAGTCGTCGAGGATGAGGATGATGGGGGTGGAAACGGCCGTTATCTCATTCAACAGCACCGTCAAAATTGCTTCAGTTGGTGGGGGCTGCGGCGATTGCAGCACCGCCAGCACCCCTTCACCCAAATCAGGCACAAGTGTCTGCAAAGCTGCCACAAAATAAGTTAGAAAACGCGCAGGCTCATTATCCCCTTCGTCCAGCGACAGCCAGGCCACCCGATTAACGATTATAGATTTCGGATTGACGATTTGGCTTCCACTAACAGCATCTAATCGTAAATCGTCATTCGTCATTCGTAAATGTGCTACCCACTCACTAACCAGCGTGGTTTTACCAAACCCGGCAGGCGCGGAAATGAGCGTCAATTTGCGGTGCAGCCCTTCGTTAATCTGCTCGATCAGCCGGGGACGACCGACAATTTTAGGTCGTGGTGTTGGGATAAATAACTTAGTGGCTAAAATTGGGGTAGACATTGGTTCATTATAATGCACAAATGCCATCTAGCTCATGGCAAAACCAACAAGTCCTGCTATTACGGTTCCGGGGTGGCAGTCAAACGCAGGCGCAAGTTCTGGAAAGTGAGCCACCAACCGCCATCGGCACCATCGGCGCAGGGTTCAATGCGCAGGCCACTGATTTCCGGGCTGCCGTCAGCAAGCTGAATGGTATAAGAGACGCCCGGCTCCATCTTAAAATCACCATAACCTGCGCCCAACGCGGGTTTAAAACCAGTGAAAAAGTGATCTTCCCCACCTTCCCAGGTTACTAATACTTCTACGCCAGGCAATTGGTTGAGCAGGGCGTCTTGTGTTTCTACGACCAGCAGGGAGATGGCCTCTCCTTTCTCACAATATGGCTCCTGCATCAACAGCCGGTAATTGGGTCGTGCGGTGGGTGACGGTTCTGGTGATGATGTGGGCGTGGTCGATGGTTCGGGGGTTAAGGAGGGGGTGACGGTGATGGTGGGAACGGCCGTTTCTGCTAAACTGGCGGCTGGCGTAGGCGTATCAGTCGGCATCGGGCCAGCGGGCGTCGGCGCAAATAACGCCACTGCTTTGTCTTCCACTCCCAATCCTTGAGCCAGCCGAGCCAAATTCTGGATGACAAGCGGGTCTTGCTGCTCTCGCAAATATGCTTCCAACAAAGCCGCAACGGTCTCATTCAGTGCCGGGTCTTCCAGCGCTTCCAGGCGATTTTCAGTTTGCACCCAATCCCCGTTAGCCGCATAACTTTGGCTCACCAGATAGATGTATTCCTGCTTGTACTTATCACTCATCCGAGAAGGCCCAACTTCTGTATAGACAATGGGCGAAACAACCCAGGCGTAATACAAAGCACCAACCAGACCGATAATCAATCCCAGCAAAATCAGGCCAGCCGCAGACATGCGACTAAAAGCAGCGTTCTCATCAACAGGGGGCTGGGACTGACGACGACGGCGAGTCATGATTGCGGCACCACCTCATCGTTGAGATAAGGCTCCATCGCTGGCGAAGACAAGCCTAAATCGTTGGCAAGCTGACTAAGCTGGCGAATTTCAGTGAGATTGCCACTTTGCAAAATTTGGTCAAGCGTGAAAGAAAAGAGGAATGCCTCACCCCCGCTGCCCAGGTTGGCAA
>JACSSI010000508.1 GCA_014879345.1 Anaerolineae bacterium
GGATGGGCCAGCGATCATGCTTGTCCATTCGATTTCGTTGG
The DNA here is from genome assembly GCA_014879345.1 of Anaerolineae bacterium. Classification (GTDB taxonomy): domain Bacteria; phylum Chloroflexota; class Anaerolineae; order Promineifilales; family Promineifilaceae. The sequence goes on from JACSSI010000508.1 coordinate 42, forward strand.
TATCGGCTTTGTCAGTGGTAAAGGCGAAGCCGCCATTTTCTTCACCGCGCAGCATGATGGCCATATTGTGCCAGGCAGCATCACCAAAATCATAGGCGCCAGGAGTATCGCCGGGCCACCAGGCATTAACGGAATTTTCAGCGTCCAGGCTGGGATTGTCGCCGTAATGCTCAATGACGAGCGGATCTGTGGAGACAATACGGACGCCTTTGAAAGCGGAGAGGAATTGATCCCGACCAGGAATCAGATTTTCATCATAGTAGGGGCTGTTTTCGTCAGCCAGGTCGAAGTTGGTGATCATGCCCATGACAAAGTCGGCTGCGCTGACTGGTGTGCCATCGTGCCATTTGAGCGTGGTAAACATATCTGCGGGATAGTAAACGGTGCTTTTGAAGAGAGCGGTTTGTGTCTCGGTATATACTTCACCAGCGGTCAAGAACACTTGATTTTCAGCATCCCAGGAAACCCAGGCATCATCAGGTACAACAATTTCCGGCTCGAAAGAAAGATCTACCCAGTCAAGTGTTACGTTCATGGGGAAGCCTTCTTGAACAACCACTTCTGCCCGCTCGATACGGCTGGGCCAACTCAGGCCAGTATTGGGATCCGACAAGGTTGCCGCGTCGGTGACGCCATTTTTGATCATGCTGTCAAAGACCCAGTTGGAGCCGCCAATGGGGTTGTATGGCTCTACCCAAATATCAGGCATAGCGATGGTCATGGAGCCACCCATTTGGTCAGTAATGTAGGTTGTCCAGGGCCACATGGTGGAACCGCTGAGACCACCAGCCAGGTCGGTGGTAGCGCTGACATTGTTGCTGAATGGGACCAAGGTGGTGCGGCTGGTGACCCATACGCGAGGAGACATTTCCAGGGCGAGGGGCAACCCTTCACGAATCAAGTCCAGTTTTTCATCCAGATTGGAGAAACTGTTATTGAACAAAGCGAGGGAGATTTCGCTCAACCGTTCCGGTGTTTCAAAGACGGCCTGGTTTTCCCAGGGCAAGACGCGGGCGGTGTAGTATTGTTCAAAGGCAAAGGGAGATTCACGGTCGATGGCTGTTTGGCTCCAGGCGCCAGTGTACCAGTTCCATTGGCATTCGGCTGGATTGCTGCCGATCCAGATGGGACTTAATTCGCCGGAGGTGCGTTCGATGCGTTCTACAGTGAAGCCCAACTCTTCCATTTGATTGGCGAAGTAATTACCGATGTCAAGGCGCGTATCTTCAATACGGATCAGGCCTTTCAGGGTGACGGGAGCGCCATTATATACCCACTTGCCGTCTTCCATTGTAGCGCCCAGAGCTTCCATCTCGGCCGTAACGATTTCACGTGCTTTTTCTAAATCATAAGCATACTTGGATTCCAAGGCTCGGATTTCAGGGGCAATCAAACCACGATCAATGCTGGCTTCGGCATGGGGTACAAATTTTGGCACAGCCAGACCGCCATATAGTTCGTCGGCAACGTAGCTGCGGTCGATGGCATAGTTCATGGCTTCACGCATTTTAGCGCTTTGGAATGGATTGAGGAGGGTCTCATCGGTGCATACGCCACCGTTGAAGAAAATCTCATCAAACAGGCCGTATTGGGTGCGCGTCTGGATATTGCCGGCATCGGCGATGGCTTGTATGATGGCTTTGCCAGCTACGTCATCGGCGAAGACATCAATATCGCCAGCAGCAAGGCGGGCGATGGCGGCGTCTTGGTTCGGTTCACGAATGAATACGATTGTGTCTAAACGGCCGCCATTGCGGTCAATTGGTTCGGGTTCAGGTGTCACGGGGACTTGAACTTCAACAATTTTGGTTACTTCAACTTCTACAACTTCTCCTGCACCTTCAACTACTTTTGTTACTTCGACTTCTACAACTTCTGGTTCGGTGACGACTCGGGTAACTTCTACAACTTCAGGTTCTGCTGCACAAGCTACTAGAGCTACCAGCATAACAATTAACACAAAAAGCATTAACTTTTTCATTTCTCTCTCCATTTAGATGCTGAAACTGACTTGTCTAATCCTGACAAAATGCTATTGGTTTAATAGACAAGCGGACCAGATAAAATAAGGATTTGTTTACTATTTAGGATTTTGTTTCAATAGACTCTTCCTCCTCGTTTTTATAGTGAGCAAAAATGTCACTCAAAAAACACCTTGTTGCCTCTATATTCTAACTCTCTGTATTTGAAAAAACAAATGGATGAATAGATTAGGAAGGCATGACTGACGGCGTGATTGCCTACCATAACTGCCTGTGTTAGAGTTAAGTGGCTTTCCGCACATCCTAGGGAAAAGAGATAAATGAAGTGGAAAACATCAAAAATAACATTCTAGAAGTTAAAAATCTAAAAACGCAATTTTTTACTGAAGCTGGTGTTGTTCGTGCTGTCGATGGTGTGGATATAGTCGTCAAGCGTGGTGAAGTGTTGGGCTTGGTAGGTGAGTCTGGCTGTGGCAAAAGCGTCACTAGTTTGTCTGTGATGGGGTTGATTAGCCAACCGGGGCGCATCGTGGAAGGTGAAGTCCTTTTCGATGACGATGATCTCCTGAAATTATCAGATAAACGGATGCAAAATATACGTGGCAACCGGATTTCCATGATTTTCCAACAACCGCAGAGCAGCCTTAATCCAGTCTTCAGGGTGGGAGATCAGCTTACTGAGGTGTTGCTTAATCACCAGGATATTAGCAAGGATGAAGCAGAAAAACGTGCCATTGATTTGTTGACAATGGTTGGTATTCCTGAGCCGGAATCTCGCGCAAAAGCATATCCACATGAAATGTCTGGTGGGATGGCGCAGCGTGTGATGATTGCGATGGCGCTGGCTTGTGTTCCTGAGCTGCTTATTGCAGATGAACCAACTACGGCGCTGGACGTTACTATTCAGGCACAAATTTTGGATCTGATGCGCAATCTGAAATCCCAAATGGATACGGCTATTATTCTGATTACTCATGACCTGGGTGTTGTGGCTGAGATGTGTGATCGGGTGAATGTGATGTATGCGGGGCGGATTGTGGAGGAAGCGGCCGTTGAGGATCTGTTTGAACGACCAAAGCATCCTTATACTGAAGCTCTCATTGGGTCTACACCTGTTTTGGGGCAGGCTGAAAAGGAGTTGGTGACGATTCCAGGTGCAGTACCTAATCTCATTAATTTGCCAGCAGGTTGTAAGTTTGCTCCTCGCTGTCAGGCGCGTATTGAACATGACTTAACCCAATGTACTGAAGATGAACCTGAGTTAATAGAAATGGCACCGAATCACTGGGTTCGCTGCTGGCTTTATGATCAAGAGGCTGCCGCGTGACAGAAGAACAAAAATTAACAGAAAGCAATTCAAAAAAAGATAAGAAGCGCAAAGTCCTAGTTGAAGTTAAGAATCTGACAAAATACTTTCCGGTGCGTTCTGGCTTGTTTAAGCGAACCTCTAATTGGGTGAAGGCCGTGGATGATGTCAGTTTCTTTATTTATGAGGGTGAATCATTTGGTTTGGTTGGGGAATCTGGCTGTGGCAAGACGACTGTGGGGCGAACTATTCTCCGCTTAATTCCGGCGACTTCTGGTTCTGTGCATTTTGAGGATCAGGATGTGTATGAATTAAGTGGTGCTGAGCTTAAGCAGATGCGCCGCGATATGCAGATTATTTTTCAGGATCCTTATTCGTCGTTGGATCCACGGATGCCGGTGGGCGAGAGTATTGCTGAAGGATTGCGTATCCATACGGATAAGTCGGGGCAGGAAAGGTATGATATTGTTATTGAGATGCTCTCTCGTGTTGGCTTAAGAGCTGATTTTGCACGGCGTTATCCACATGAGTTTTCTGGCGGTCAGCGTCAGCGTATTGGTATTGCGCGTGCTTTGGCATTGCGCCCAAAGTTTATTGTGTGTGATGAGCCAGTTTCGGCGTTGGATGTGTCGATTCAAGCGCAGGTTTTGAATATTCTTAAAGAGTTACAGGATGATTTTGGCCTGACGTATCTGTTTATTGCGCACAATTTGAGTGTGGTTGAGCATTTTAGTGACCGTGTGGGTGTGATGTATTTGGGCAAGCTGGTGGAGATGGCGACGCGGGAGGATTTGTTTGCCGATCCGCTGCATCCTTATACGCAGGCGTTGATGTCGGCGATTCCGATTCCGGATCCTACGGTGAAGCGGCAACGTGTTTTGCTGCAAGGGGATGTGCCTAGTCCATTGAATCCACCATCTGGCTGTCGTTTCCATACGCGCTGTCCGTTGGCGTTTGACAAGTGTTCGCAGGAGGAACCGCCGTTTAAGGATTATGGACATGAGCATTTTGCAGCGTGTTGGTTGTTGGAGAGTGGGGAGAAGGGTGCAAGTAAGTTGTCGAAAATGGTAGCTGAAAAATCTGAGCTTGTTTCGATTACGGGGTAATGTTCTAGCGATTGGTTTTGTGACGAGTTGGATGCA
>JACSSI010000509.1 GCA_014879345.1 Anaerolineae bacterium
AAAAATTCGTGTTAATTCGTGACAATTCGATGCTATTTACGAAGGAGACTTTTGTAGTCTCATACACAATTTTAAACCGCACCCCAGCTACACGAACCAACCCTATGTAGGCCAATACCTAATAAACCATGAGCAAATTCGCATAATTGTATGGGAACCGTTATACTGAACGATTGTGTCTGCGAACAGGCTTTGTTCCAGACCTACTAATGATGCGTGACACCCACCACTATCGGCTGTGTCACAGCATACGATTTGCGGGCTGAGAGTGCGACTTGGCTCCCTAAAGTCAAGGAGACTTTCAGTGAAATTTAATGAATTCAATCTTGATGCACGTCTAAATACGGGCATCAACGATATGGGCTTTACCCAGCCCACCCCCATCCAGGAACAAGCGATTCCCCATGCCCTACAAGGCAAAGATGTGCTTGGTTTAGCGCAAACAGGCACCGGTAAAACGGCCGCTTTTATGCTGCCCATTTTGCAACGCCTGACTCAAGGCAACCTGCGCCAGGTACGGGCGCTTATTATCGCGCCCACCCGCGAATTGGCTGAACAAATTCATGAAACGGCCGTTTCTCTCGGCAAACATACCAAAACCCGCAGCATTACCGTGTATGGCGGCGTCAACAAAAAACGGCAGGTAGACGCCTTGCGTCGCGGTGCCGAAATCGTGGTAGCTTGTCCGGGTCGCTTGCTCGATATTGTTAGCGACGGCGACATTGACCTGTCCAAAGTAGAAGTGCTGGTGTTAGACGAAGCCGACCGTATGTTTGACATGGGCTTCCTGCCCGACATCCGCCGCATCATCAAGTTGCTGCCCCAAAAGCGGCAAAACCTCTTCTTCTCCGCCACCATGCCAGACGACATTCGTGACCTGGCCGATACCGTGCTGCAAGACCCCGTCATTGTGCAAATTGGCATGATCGCGCCAGCCAAAACAGTGTCCCACGCCTTGTATCCGGTGACAGGCGGCCTCAAAAAGCAGTTGCTTTTCTCCATGCTCAATCAAACACGCACTGGACGGGTCTTGATTTTTACACGCACCAAGCGCCGCGCCCGTTTCCTGGCGCGTGACCTGGAAAAAGAAGGCTACAACGCCGAAGCGCTGCAAGGCAATATGTCACAAAATCGACGGCAGAGTGCCATTAACGGTTTCCGCGATGGCAAATACGACATCCTGGTTGCCACCGACATTGCCGCCCGTGGTATTGACGTGGCCGAAATCTCCCACGTTATCAACTTCGACATGCCCGATACCGTTGATGCCTACACCCACCGTATTGGCCGCACAGGCCGCGCCGCTGAAACTGGCGAAGCATTTACGTTTACGGAACCAGACGATGAGGCGATGGTACGAGATATTGAAAAAGTGTTACGCACTCCTATCGAACGTCGGCGTTTACCGGAATTCAATTATGGTGGCTTTTCTCCGGAAGCACGGCCACAGCAAGCCAATGGGAATGGGAACAAGAATGGCAATCGGTCTAATGAAAATGGACAGAATGGCAATCGCAACAAATCAAATAACGGAAACGGCCGTCGCCGCCGGAACAATCAACGCAGCCAATACAGCTCACAGGGAAACGGCCGTTAATACCCCCATTCCTCAGCATTAAAACAGAAAGCCCTTGTATTCAATTCAAATATACAAGGGCTTTTTTCATACCCCTGTCAGCCAGACATCTTGAGTGCATATCCTCTTGCTTACAAAAGCAAAACGGCAGCAAACTACGCAAACATTTTCACATCAACTCATTAATCTACCGTCGCCTCCAATTCAAAATCACCCTATACTTGGCATGATTACACAAAATTCCCAATTTGGAGATTTACCGCACACATAAATCTTCAATCATCATTCTGGAGGCAACATGTTAGACAATGCACAAATTCTCGCTGGTGAACTAGTCCGGTTACGGCGAGATATTCACCAACATCCTGAACTCGGCTTTGAAGAATTCCGCACATCAGCTTTAGTCGCTGATACGCTGGCAGAAATTGGCATTGAAGCCAAAACAGGAATCGGGCGTACAGGAGTTGTTGCGCAAATTGGCAACGGCAATGGGCCAACCATCGCTATTCGCGCCGACATGGACGCTCTGCCTATTTCAGAAAATAATGCCGTAGGGTATGCCTCACAAAATGCGGGCGTCATGCACGCCTGTGGTCATGATGCCCACACTGCTATTTTGCTGGGAGCAGCACATTTATTGCAGCAAAGTTTCCGTCACGATAATTGGCAAGGCAATGTCCGCCTGCTCTTTCAGCCTTCTGAAGAGCGGTTCGACGCCAATGGTATTAGCGGCGCAACGGCGATGATTCAGAACAAGGCGCTGGAAGGCGTCGATGCCGTAATTGCTCTGCATGTGTGGTCTGATAAACCCAGTGGCAAGGTATGGTTTTATGATGGCTATGGCTTGGCAGCGGTGGATCAGTTTGATGCCTGGATTTTAGGGGATGGCGGTCATGGAGCCTATCCTCACACGGGCAGTGATCCGTTGTTTATGCTGGGGCCAATTTTAAATGCGTTATACGCCATTCCTTCGCGGCAAATCAACCCGCTGCGCCCCTCGGTGGTCAGTTTAGGCAAGGTTTGTGGGGGTGCCGTCCACAATGTCATTCCCAAGGAAGTGTTTTTACAAGGCACAATTCGGTCTCATGAGGAAGCCGTGCGCACGCAATTGTGGGCTGAGATTGAACGCGCGCTGAGTTTAAGCAGGCCGTTGGGCGGCGATTACAAACTAGAAATCACGAAAGGGTATCCCGCGATGTTTAATGATGAACGGGTAAATGGGTGGATGCGGGATGTGGTGACAGATTTGGTGGGGGAAACGGCCGTTATCAATGAAGAATTCGGTATGGGTGCAGAAGACTTCTCCTATATGTCACAAAAAGCACCCGGAGCCATGTTCATGCTCGGCGCCGCTACACCGGATGGCATAACCCGCCACCACCACACAGACACCTTCGATATTGACGAAAGCGTGCTGCCCTTAGGCGCGGCCATTTTGGCAGAGACAGCCAAACGTTTTGTTACCGGTCAATTGATGTAATCATACAACAGTAGGCGTTGGTTCTACCTCTGGAAACCAACGCCAACCCTTCTCTTTCTCTCTTTTCCCATAAAAACAGCGTGATTTCACTCTTTTTTATCCACAAAGAACGAACGTTCTATGGATTTATGTATAGCTTTTACTTTATAATGCTTTCTGTCAACTTCGTATAGAGGAAAATGGTCGGCAAATCGCTTCCAGCAGAGGGGCATACCACGAAGTGTATGACGACAAAATCGCCAGCCAGTGGAAAACCACCATTTATCTCAGATAACATGTTTAGGAGGCTCGTTATGAAAACAAATGGCTCTTCGGATTTACCTCGTGCATCCGTTAGTCAACGCCTGGCATCGCTCTCGCGTTTCCGGACGTCTGCAATATTGTTAGTGGTTCTGCTAGTTGTGTTGGTTGGCCCCGGTGTCGCTATTTCCAGCACCATTCCTACCATTTCGATCAACAGTGTGGTCACAGATCAAACCGTATCTATCACAACCTATAATTACCCAGCTAATCAAGATTTTGTGGTAACAATGGGGCCAATGGGATCGATGGGTATCAATGGTTATTACGTGACCACTATCAATTCTGGAGCTGGCGGCTCATTCCCGGCTACGTTTGCCATTCCCAGTCAGTTGAAAGGCTCTTATCAAATAGCCATTCGCCTGGAAAGCCCACAAGGCTATTACAGCTACAACTGGTTCTATAACAACACGGCCGGACAAGGGGGACAACCGCCCTATACTGGTATTCCCACGTTCAGAATCGTCAGCGTGAATACAGACCAAGATGTGACGGTTGAAACGAACAATTTCCCGGCCAATCAAACCTTTACCTGGACAATGGGGCCGATGGGAACGCAAGGCATTAATGGTATCGTTGTGAATCCAGCCTGGAATTCTGGCAGTGGCGGCACCATGACGGCCACGTTTGCTATTCCTCAGCAGCTAAAAGGCTCTTACCAGATTTCAATCCGTGCCCAGACCGGACATGCCAATCCGTTTTATGCCTATAACTGGTTTTATAACAATACCACGGGCACAGGAGGCCAACCACCGCCACCTGCCATTCCTGGTTATACGGGTTATCCAACCTTCACGGTTTGCAGCGTCGTTCAGAACGGCTCTGCAACGATCCGCACAAACAATTTACCGCCCAACCAGGTATTCACAGTGACTATGGGGCCTATGTGGACGGCTGGTGTGAATGGTACTCCCGTTGCCGGATTTGAAGCATGGAATTCTGGGGCTGGTGGCACGCAAGATTTGACGCTGCCTATTCCCTCACAATTATATAACTCCTACCAGATTTCAGTCCGTATGCAAACAGGACATACTTATCCTTTTTACGCTTACAATTGGTTCTATAACAATAATGCCAGTGGTTTTTGCGGCTAACGCTGTGACC
>JACSSI010000510.1 GCA_014879345.1 Anaerolineae bacterium
AGAAAGACCTGTCAGGTTTGGCCTGGCTAGATGGTTATCTCTCGAGTAAACCTGACAGGTCTACCTGAGTAATTACGTTTACTGAGTTATTTTCCTGCAATAAAATCTTCCGTCATATTCCGTGCAATATCATCGGGGAATTGTTCTGGCGGGGATTTCATGAAGTAGCTGGCGGGGGCAGTCAACGGGCCAGACAGGCCACGATCCAAACCCAATTTAGCGCAGCGCACCGCATCAATCATCACACCAGCAGAGTTCGGGGAGTCCCAAACCTCTAGTTTCAATTCCAAATTCAACGGCACATTACCGAAAGCGCGCCCTTCCATGCGGATGTGGCACCACTTGCGGTCTGTGAGCCACGGCACATAGTCACTAGGCCCGACATGCACGTTGTCTGCACCAATATCGTAGGGCAACTGGCTGGTGACGGCGTTGGTCTTGGAAATTTTCTTGGATTCCAGACGTTCCCGTTCCAACATATTGTAGAAATCCATGTTGCCACCAAAGTTCAATTGATAGGTGCGATCCAGATGGATGCCGCGATCATTGAACAAATTGGTCAACACGCGATGGGTGATGGTCGCCCCAACCTGGCTTTTGATGTCGTCGCCCACGATAGGCAGACCTGCGTCTACGAAGCGTTTGCTCCAGTATGGTGAACTGGCGATAAAAACGGGGATGCCGTTGACAAAAGCGCAGCCCGCTTCCAACGCCTGCTCAACATACCACTTGGTTGCCATCTCAGAACCAACAGGCATGAAGTTGAGCATAACATCAGTTTTTGAATCTTTGAGAATCTTGAGAATATCATCGGTCGGACCAGGCGCTTTGGTGACGACGGTGCTGACGTATTTACCCAGCCCGTCATGAGTCATACCACGCGCCACTCGGACGTTCATATACGGTACATCGGCAAATTTGATGGTATTGTTGGGATGCGCCCAGATTGCTTCACTGAGGTCTTTGCCAACTTTACCTTCAACGACATCAAATGCAGCCGAAATTTCAATATCACGGACATGGTAACCGCCAACGGTGGCGTTCATCAACCCTGGAATTTCAGCGTCATCTGCGGCATCTTTGTAATATTGCAACCCCTGGACAAAGGAGGATGCACAATTACCGATACCAATAATGGCAACACGAACTTTTTTATTTTCTTTGGACATTTTAGGAATGGTCTCCTCTATGAAATATTTTTGCATCTAAATGGGTCATTCCTGAGAAGATGGTAATCCAAAGGATGGATCCCCGCCTTCGCGGGGATGACGCTAGTTTAGATAACATTGATTTTTAACCAACAGAAACCCGATTTCGATTATCAAGACAGCAACCGTTCAGACCGGGCAGGTTTTTTATTAGTCCAACTTAAAACGTTGCCGGTCAAAAACCTGTCAGGTCTCTTGAGAGACTGAACGCTTACATCGAGACAAAAGAAATCGGGTTTCAATAGTTTATTTTTTTAAAGCCTGCCAATTTTAACACATTCCTGGCATTTTGGATGCGTCGAATGATCGTTTATTGTAAAAATCAGACGTTTATCTAATAGACGGCCGTTTCCACCACACAACCCCACTCAAAGCCAGCATGATCAGCAGACCAATCAGGGAAACAGAACGGCCGTTTGCAAAACTGGCAGATTGAAAGGTAAACACCACTTCATGCTCACCGGCTGGCACAAACAGACTCTTGAACAGAATATCGGCCGTTTCGATGGGAACTGGCTGCCCATCTATGGTAGCTTGCCAGCCAGGGTAATTGGCATCTGTCAGCAAAAGCAGACCAGCCGCAGCACTGTTTGTTTGCACAACAACCTGCTCCGGTTCATATCGTGTAATAACTGCCTCACCAACCGTGGTTGATTGTTGATTGTTGATTGTTGATTGTTGGCTGTTAACCAAAACGGCCGTTTCTCGTGGATCAAATTCCGGTTCTGCCATCAGCGACAGAGCCGTTTCCGTGTTCGGCACACGCTGCCAGTTTGGCACAAAGAAGGCACGGGGCAGCACATCCAAATTTTCATACAGCTTCACATCGCCAGAGTGGATCAGGCGATAATTGCCCAGTGTGAGTGCCATAAAGGTGCCAGCGCTTTCGTTAAGCAGGGTTGCGCCGCGCACCTGCCAGGGCGCATCACCCGCCGTCAATACCAGCGACTGCGGCGGCTCCGGCACAGTCCACACAGAGAGATCGCCGTCTTCGTGGTGCAGTGGGGCCGCTATGCCGTTCACCAGCACCTGCCCCACCTCCCCTTCTGACATCACCACCAGAGCCGTAACCGGAAAATCGGGCAAATAGGCAATTTCAAATGAATCGGTGATGGTCAGATTGTGCTGCAAGTCAAAGAACAGATCCATTTCAGGTGCAGCCAAAGTACGCCACTGGTCGCCTGTTTTGTCGGTGATGAGGTAACGGCCGTTAAACAAATCCAGCCATTTCGCTTCTGGCACGGCACTCAGATGTTCCCGTAAACGGCCGTCGGTGGTCGTTTGACCGTCGGGCAGGATGAGGCGCATCAATTGACTATACGCAGCGAGGGGCAAAATGCCGCCGTCAAAGCCATCGACCGACGCCAGCCCATACGCCAGCGGCAAATTGGGCGCGATAATCTCTTTTTGTTTGATGGCGACGATGTAGTCGTACAAAGCCGCTTCATTTAGCTGGTCGGCGTAAATGCTGGCGATTTCGCCCTGGTCGCCAGGGTCGAAGAAGATGTTGGAGAGGCTGAGGAGGCGGCCCGGCGGCACTGTGTCGTCGGTGAGCAGACGGATGGTGGGCGGGCGCAAGTCGAACCACGCTTCGGGGGAAGTGAGGTTGTTGTAGGGCAGGCTGCGCGAGGCTAAAAAGAGAACAGCGAGCGCCAGTCCAGCCAGCCACCACGGCGACCCCCAATTGGCGGGTGTAAAACCAAATTTCAGCCGCGAATCACGGTTCCAGCGCGGACGCAATCCGGACACAAACAGGTAAACAAGCACAATTTCAACCACCCAGAGCAACAGGGTGAACGGATTGGCGGCTTCGTAGGGTGCTTCGGCGGCGACGGGCAGAAATTGAGCCAAAATGCCTGCGATGGCGTTCCAGGCCATGAGCAAAATGACGAGAACGATGCCCAGACGTAACGGCCGTTCTACATGCCATAAGTTCTCTTTGGCGCGGTCGGGTAACGTTTTCCAGTCGCGGGTTTGCAAATGCCACCTGTCCCACAAAATCTGGAAACCAACTCCTGCCAGCAGCGCGGTTCCCAGTCCATACAACACCAGCCAACGGGCAGGCACGCGGAACAGGTTGAAGCCGGGCAGACGGGCGAGCAGCCAGTAAACGGGGTTGAACACGCCAAACGCCAGAAACAGTCCCAGGATAACCAGCACAAGCGCCGGTAAAACGCCCGGCCAGCGCCGCCATTGCCACGCGCCCACCACGGCCAATACCAGCGCCACAATCGGCAAAAACGCCACGTATTCGCTGAACAGGGATTGTCCCACAGAAGGCAGCAGCGCCCGTCCTAGCAGCAGCGGATTGAGGCTGAATGACAGCACTTCGTTGGGCAGCAAGCCTCCCTGCCGCGCTGAGTAGCTGGAAAGTTCGAGGGTGGGCAGGAGTTGAACGGCCGTTATGAGCAGAGCCAGTATGACGCCGAGGAAGAGCGCTGAGATGCGTAGTGCGTAGTGCGTAGTGCGTAGGCGATGGCTCACGAGAGGCAAATCGTCAATCGTCAATCGTAAATCGTAAATCCAGAATGATAGAATCCACACCCCCGCCGCCACACCGCTGATGAAGGTGGTTTGGGTGTGTCCGGCGAAGAGTTGGAGGACGAAGAAAAGGGTAACGGCCGTTCCGCGTGCCAGCAACCAGATGCGCAGATTGGACCAATCTTGGAGATTGGTCCAATCTCGAGGACGTGGTGTCACCGCCCAGAGCAACCAGGGCAGCCACGCCAGACCTTGCACCTGGTTAATATGCTCCACCTGAGCTGTGAAATAACCACCGAGCGCGAAGAGAACGGCCGTTAACAAAGCCGCCTGCCATTCAAGCGCCAACGCTCGTTTTGCCAGCAAATAGGTGCCTGTGCCGGCAATGACCACATGCACAAGAATCGAGGCGCTAACGGCATACGGGGTGGGCAGCAGCGCCCAGACGGGCCAGTTAAGCGGGTAGAAAAAGCCAACCTGACTGTTTGCCAACAAGGGAACGCCCATGAACAGGCTGTCGTTCCAGAATGGCACGCGCCCCACTTTGAGCGCTTCTGCCGCCGCGTGCCAGTAGGGATAAAAATAGAGGAAGGTGTCGCCACGTGCCAAAATGAGGTTGCTAAAAGCCATTTTGTTGAAGAACAACAAAATCAACCCCACTAGCAGCAGTCCTGGAACCGCCCACTTTAAATTCTTTGCACCTTTGCTTCTTTGCACCTTTGCGTTAAATCCTTTTAAACCCTCAAATCAGTAACACAGAGTTACAC
>JACSSI010000511.1 GCA_014879345.1 Anaerolineae bacterium
GTTTCACCATGCAATTGAACTTCGACGACGTAATGATGAGAATGCCACTCGTTTTCTGACCCCCAATCGCCCCCAATCAGGAAATGTTGGGCTACAAAATCTCGTTTTACGGCTACTGTGTACATTGACTGCTCCTTTATGTGGTGCGTAGTGCGTAGTGCGTAGTGCGTAGAACGTAGTTGCTCTCGACTACGCACTACGCACTACGTTTTTAAGTGTAATGAAAGATGGGCTGAACGGCCGTTTCCCCCCCACCATCCAATAATTGATAAGCACTTGCCGCCTCAGCCAACGGAAAACGATGCGTAATCAGCCGGGCGGGGTCGTGCTGTGCCAGCATCTGCCACGCCACATCCAGGCGGCGCGAGTTTGTCCAGCGGCCACGCCAGCGCGGGTTGAGGTGGCTCACCTGACTGCTAATCAGGCGCATATGACTGCGATGGAACGCGCCACCCAGGTTTATCTCCGCCCGTTTCTGACCGTACCAGGAACCAATCACCACCCGCCCATCAAACCCAGTGGCGGCGATGGCTTGATTGAGTGCCGCCGGATTGCCGGACAGTTCATAGACCAGGTCTGCCTCAGTGATGGGGAGCGTTTCTGATGGGTCATAAACGGCCGTTGCCCCCATCTTCCCAGACCATTCCCGACGCAGTGCAAAGCCATCCACCGTCACCAGTTCAGCCAGCGGAAATTGTGCCAGCAGCATCGTCGTCAGCAAGCCCACCACGCCCTGCCCAAACACGACCACCCGTTCCCCAATCACCGGACTGCCATCCATCACAAACGAAACGGCCGTTTCCATATTCGGTAGAAAAACGGCCGTTTCCGGAGCCATCCCATCCGGCAGCGGCAACACAGTGTCAGGCTTGGTGATGAAATGGGATTCATGCGGATTAAAGGCAAACACAAAACGGCCGTGCCAGCTTGCATCTACAGCCTTCCCCGTTTCGATTACCTGCCCCACCGCCGCGTAGCCATATTTTAAAGGAAAGGCGATACCACCATCCAGCGCCGCAATCGTCTCATCCAGCGCCATGTCTGACGGCATTTGTCCCCGATAGAGCAGCATTTCCGTGCCAGGGCTGATGGCAGAAACGGCCGTTTTCACCACCATCTCATCAGCTTGCAAAGCAGGCAGCGGCTCTTCCCGTACCGCCAACGAAAACGGCGCATCAAACCAAAGCGACTGCCGCTTTACCAAGGTGCAGTTTACCACTCGACCTCTCCAGACAGCACCATATCGCTGCCCAAAATCTGGTAACGTGCGTTTTCCAGGTGCGGCAGACCGGAGCCGTTGAGGTATTCGACGGCGTGCAAGCCGCCCAAAATCTTGGGCGCGATGGTGACGACCAGGTGGTCAACTAGCTTTGCCGCCAGAAAACTGGTAATTATGCGGGCGCCGCCTTCCACCATCACCGTTTTTAACCCTGCCTGATAAAGAAAATCGAGAACGGCCGTTAACGAAACCATACCCGCCGCCGCATCCACCCGAATCACCCGCGCCCCTTGTGCTTCCAGCGCCGTCTGGCGAGCCTCACTCGCCTCATGCGTCGTAAAAATCCAGGGCATACGCGGCTGCTCAAACAGCTTCGCCGTCAACGGCACACGCAGATGGCTGTCCACCACCACCGGCTGCGGCTGCTGCCCATCCACCAGGCGCACCGACAACTGCGGATCGTCAGCCAGCACTGTGCCAATGCCCACCAAAATTGCCTGATGCACCGATCGCAGTTGATGCGTCATATACATCGACTCGCTGCCGCTAATGGCGGTGTATTGTCCACGCTGAACGGTAATCGAGCCGTCCAGACTTTGGGCAAAACTAAGGGTGACAAAACAACGGCCGTTTCTGACCATATTTGTCGGAAAAACATCTGGCAGTGGACTAACGGGAGGCGGAGTGTTCAAATCTAACAAGTGGCGCATCCGTTCCACTTTAGTACGCAGATAAACAGCGTTTTCTTCATTCACATCGGCGGGCAGCGCCACCCGTGCCGCCACCTCAATATCCAGTGCTTGCAATTTTTCAATTTTGTCTGGATTATTGGTCAGCAGTTGAATAGAGTGCACGCCCAAATCTTGCAAAATAAGACCGGCAATCGTGTAATCACGACCATCAGCTTGATGTCCCAACATCAGGTTGGCATCAACGGTATCATACCCTTCATCCTGCAAATTATAAGCGCGCAGCTTATCCAGCAGACCAATGCCCCGTCCTTCCTGGCGCAAATAAACGACAATGCCCGCGCCCTCCGCCGCCACCAACTGCATCGCTCGCTGCAACTGTTCACCGCAATCACAGCGCAGCGACCCCAGCACATCCCCCGTGAAACATTCAGAATGGATGCGTACCAGCACATTTTCCTTGCCAGCCACATCGCCATGAACAAGCGCCAAATGCTCTTTGTCATCAATATCGCTCTGATAGTAGCACAGTTGAAACTCACCACTCTCAGTGGGAATACGAGCGCAAGTCACTTTTTCAACGGTTTGTTTAGTCATAGGTATCCCTTTTAGCGGAGTATTTTCTGTCAATCAGGCGGCTTTTACAAGGCGAGGTTACGCAGGGGAATGGCAGCAACCAGTAATAAATCGCTCACTGCGCCGAGGCATAAATGCCCCTTCTAAAAAATGACGCCGAGTTTTGCAGATTATAATTTATTTCGGTAACGCATTACTACCATTTACCCCCACCTTAACCCTCCCCAAAAAGAGAAGGGAACGGCCTGGCTCCCTCGCCCCAAAGGGGCGAGGGCTGGGGAGAGGGGATTATCGGAATAATTATTTGAAGGGTGTGCAACCTCTACACGCGGGTATGACATGAACTAAGCAGCATCAAAAATTGCTGATACCGCCTAAAACAATTGGCAAGCATCTGAAATCTGCTTTAATTAACCAACCGTAACACCATTCACCTGTTAGATAAAGCGAGTGTGATAAAACAGTGAGCCGCTTACACACAATTAAAATATATCTATTCTCCCTACTTGGTGTTGCTGTCATCACCCTCTGCGCCTGGTTCCTGCGCGACACCCTGACATTGGCAAACTTCATCCTGTTCTACCTCTTATTTGTGGTCATCATCGCCATTTATGGAGGCATCGGGCCGGCCTATGTAGCTATCTTCGCCAGCTTTATGGGCATCGACTACTTTCTCGTGCCCCCTTATGAAACATTGTGGATCGCCGACCCACGAGAACTGTTCGATTTGATAGTCTTCTTCATCGTTGCCAGCATTGCTGGCAGATTAGCCGCAAACGCCCGTCGCCAGACACAAGAAGCCCAGCAGCGAGCCCACGAAATAGGTATTCTCTATCGCCTAACCCGCCTGTTTAACACCACAGTCGATAATCAAGGCGTTTACGAAGCGCTTACCAACGTGCTGCGCGAAGATATGTCCGTCCAACAAGTTCAAATATTTCCATACGCCTCTGATAACGCCGCTGCTGACAGCAATACCATCTATTATATGATGTTACAAAGCGGCGAAACCATCTACGGTACAGTCCGCATTGCCTTTGATGATCCCCTGGTGCAGCCCCAGCCCGAACTTCTACAAGCCTGCGTATCACAAGCGGCTATGGCGTTAGAACGGATTGATCTGGCTGAACGTGCCAACAAAAGCCGCCAATTTGAAGAAGCAGACAAACTCAAAACCGTCATCCTCCACGCCGTGTCACATGATCTGCGCACCCCCATTACCATCATCAAAACCTCAGCCAGCAACCTACACCAATTTCATGATCAATTAACCCACACCGAAACGGCCGAAATCATTGAGACAATTGAGCATGAAATTGATCACCTGGACAAACTGGTAGGCAATCTGCTGGATATGTCACGCCTTCGCGCAGGGATGCTCCAACTCAACTGCCAACTTAATGAGCTTGAAGAAGTGGCCGGTGATGTTGCCGCTCGCGTTTGGCAGATGAGCAAACAAGAGCGCGTCAAAATTATATTTGCCGATAACATGCCTTTGGTTAGCTTTGACTACGGGCTAATGTTGCAGGCCGTCAGCAACCTGGTCGATAACTCTCTCCGTTATGAGCCGCCTGACTCCCAGATTGAAATTTGTGGCAGCACACAGGGCAGCCAGGCATGCCTCAAAATAGTCAACCATGGGGCGACAATAGAACCAGATATAAAAATATTGATGATGGAGCCATTCTATCATGGTCATAAAGGACACATTGGGCTTGGCTTGCCCATTGCGCGTGGCATTATTGAGGCACATCAAGGCAGGTTGACCGTTGAAGACACACCTGGTGGTGGGGCAACATTCGTGATCGACTTACCGCTCAATGAGGAAAAAGAAACATGAAACGCAAAATATTGATCGTGGACGATGAACCACAAATTCGCAAACAGATCAAGATTGGCCTTGGTGGCTATGGGTTTGAGGTTATCACTGCATCAAACGGGCATGATGCCCTCATCCTGGC
>JACSSI010000512.1 GCA_014879345.1 Anaerolineae bacterium
ACCGGAAACATCCAACAAACCATACTTAACCTGCCCTTCATACGCAGGCGCCAAAATCAATTTAGACTGTGATGGATCCATTTTCATAGGAACAGAACCAGGTGCATCGCCACCTGCATCCCAGGAAATCTCAATTCTCTTGTCATCCACCCAGAAGAACATGCTGGTGGCATCATTATTAAAGCCAGCTTCCCACACAGCCAGACCGTCATCATTGGGCAAGGCAACCATCACGTTAACTTCTCGATTCAGCGACTGCTCAAGCTGCGTGGAATCATCAGTCAACTGGTAGCGGTAAAAGGCCATGCGTTCTTCACTGCCAATGTGGCACAACAACTGAATATCCTGGTCTGGCAAGGGAACAGGCGGCATCTGCTGAGCCAACGAAGAATGGTCATACACAAATCCGAGCCAGGCATTTTCCAGTTCACGCGCCGACAACCGATTAAATATTGCATCTTGCAACCACTCGCCAAAAGATTGGGAGGAGCGCATCATATTTAAGCTGATGACAAGTTCAGGCGCAGTCAGCCCTAGTTCTTCCCGGGCAAATGCTGTCAACATATCGGCTCGCATGTCAGGCATGGTGAGCGTACCGTCTTCCATTTGATACCAAAAGGATGCGCCACTAAACAGTTGGGGCAATCCATTTTTAAAAAGGTGATCATACTGTGATGGTGATACAGAATCACCAACCACGCCAGGCCAGGGCATCAATCCCAGTTGGCGCAGCGTATCACGCAAGAGGGCAAAATAAAGCACGCTGGTATCTTTGCAACAATCGTACCCCCACAAATCTGTCAGTATTGCCGTCGTCGCTAACTGACCGTAGCCTCGTAACAAGGCGCTCTTGCCCGCCTGATCCAACGGCAAGCCCGCTAAGGTCGGCGTGGGTAAAATCAAGTGCCGCTTTTGGGCATTATCAGCCGCAGCGTGTAAAGACAATTGCCTAAACGAATCGGGATCCGTCGATAATGCCACACTCACTTGATAATTATCTGGGCAATCAATATCGGGCAATTGCGTGCAAACCTGCCCAATTTTTGCATCCAAACTGAGCAGCAAATCCAGGGCGATTTCTTTGTCTCGCTCCGGGTAGGAAAGAGTGACGTATTGGCTTTTAATACGACCTATGTCGCCCCAATACGCAGCATCTGGGGATGCTAACAGCCAACGATTGGTGCCTCGTCTGTAAACGGCCGTTTGCGCCAAAAACACCGTCTCCGTCAAGCCATTACCCACCTCAATGGCATACGGCAGCACCGTCATCACTTCAGCCTCAAGCAAATCAGCCGACACCTCAACCGTCGGCGTAATCGGTTCGGTGACAGGGAGACGAATCAGCCCCAGACCGTCACGCTCCATTAAATCACCCGCCGCCACCAGCCGCATCATCCCCGCCGTCCACTCACTATCCCGCCCGGAAAGCACACTTTGAAACAGGTCTACATCCTGCCGCGCAATCGCCTGTTCAACCAGTGCGTGGCTGGCGACAACATCCAATTCAACCTGCGCCGTCGCTGTCCGCACCCGTTTGTTGATTGTCCAACCAACTACCATTAATGCCACCAGGAGTAAACCAAGCGGAATCAGCCAACGCAACCAACGTCGTTTGCCCTCAGGTTTCTGTTCATTAGGGGAAGAAGAAACGAGATCAGGAGCATCCCAACCATGTTCATCTTCTGTGCGCCAGTCAAAGCTCATGGGTTAAAGGTTGCAGGGTCGCAAGGTTGCAGGGTTGCCCCTATCTTCCATACAAAAATCGATAAACCGCCTGCCCCAAATAAATCCTGTCGATATATTTGCGGGTTTCGGCAAAATCCATAGTTTCTTCAAAGAGGTCGAGATCATCGCCGGCAATTTCGTACCAACGGGCAGCGTTGCCAGGGCCAGCGTTGTAGGCAGCTAAGGCGGCGTGTACAGTGCCGTCAAACGCATCTAGCTGTTGATCTAGGTAATACGCGCCAAAATTCAAACCGACGTAGGGCTTAAAAAGATCATCATTTTCATAATTGGGCCAATTGAGCCGTTCCGCGATATACGCGCCGGTATCGGGGATAACCTGGCTCAAGCCCTGCGCCGCCGCTCCGGAGCGGGCAATGCTCTCGAACAAGCTTTCTTGCCGCACCAGCGCAAATTGCAGCAGGGGATCGTAACCATACTGCGCCGCCAACGGCAATATCAGGTCCGCATAATAAGCAGGATATGACAAGCGGCCAATGAATTCTGGCGCATCAAACACAGAGACACCCGCCTTGGTCAACACCGACTGGGCAGCGATAATCGAGGAGCGATACAAGCCTAGATCACGGAAGAACAGCGCCAATTGGTAGCTCAACAGGGGGTCGTCGGCCACATCCTGGCGCAATGATTCCAGTTCTAATTTGGCGGACTGGTACAAGCCAATCTGCCACAATTTTTCGCCGACGATGCGACGTGGATCGTACTGTAATTCAGGGGACAGCAGATAAAGCGGGTCTTCTGTCTCCAGCCCAAACTGTGTTTTGAGCCATGTTTCGGCTTCGCGTTGGGCGGCGCTGTCATCTTTGGGAATGGTGATGGTTTCTGGCTGTGCAAACGGGGGTGTTTCTTGCACCATATCCCGCGCCCGCACGGCGTAGTAGGTTTCCAGGGTGCGACTGTCGGCTTCGGCTTCCAGTTCGGTTAATAAGGTGCGTAACCCGGCGGCGGTAACGGCCGTTGCCACAACTTCCGGCGTTTCTACAACAAGGGTATCGGTGAGGACGGTTGTGTCCGTCAAGACGGTTGTGTCGGTGAGAACGACCGTTTCTGTCACCTCATCCACCAGGCCCCCGTTCTCCACCTGCTCAATCATCTCCGGCAGCGTGCGCAGCAGCCACACCAGCGACGCATTGCCAAACTCCGAACCAGGATACGTTTTTACCGACCGTTCCCATGACGAAACGGCCGTTTCCATATCCTCATTCCAATACGCCAGCCACCCTGCCCGGAACAGCGCTTCCGGTGCATCCTGGTGGAACGGGGCAATATCGGCCAATTTTGTGTAGCCCGCAATCGCGCCGTCTACGTCACCAGCATTTTCAGAAATCGCCGCCGCCCACCATGCCGCAAAAGGGGCATCCTCGCCGCTGGGATAGCTGTCGATATAGCTCTGATACGCGGCTTGTGCGCCAGCCGAATCGCTAAAACGGGCCAACAGTTTGGCGCGTTCAATCGTCGCTTTGGCGGGATCGGTGACGGCGTAGCTTTCCAGTTGTGCCAACGCGGATTCCAGATCACCCACACCTTCATACGACCAGGCCAAATACAAATGGGTATCCTGGCGATAATTCTCAGGATTAGCCTCTATGTAACGCAAAAAGGCATCAATACCCGGCTGAAATGCGCCGACATTGAAGTCAATCAGCCCACGCTGAAACTCGTCTACCGGAATTCCATTGTTCACGAGTTCGACTAAGGCTTGATAGCTTTCCGGGGCATTGGGATATTGGTTAACGGCCGTTTGATACCGCTCATAACCCGCTTCTGTATTACCAGCCAGCAGTTCAGTGTAGCCAGCCAGATAGGCCATCTGCCCTTTGGTCGCTTCCGTTTGGGCAGCGGCTTGCACGGCATCATATTGGGCGATGGCGGCGGCATAATTGCCATCATCCCGGTAGAGTTCAGCGAGCTTGATCCGGTTGGCAACTTCTGTGAGACGATGGGCTGGGGCAGAAACGGCCGTTTCATACGCAGCAACCGCCGCCGCCCTGTCTCCCAGACTCAAATACGCCTCGGCGATCATCGGCCCCACGTAGGCGCCAGTATCAGCATTAGCTGCCAGATAGCTCTCGTAAGCAGGGATAGCGCCAGCCAATTCACCCATGCCAGCCAGCGCCTGTCCCAACTGGAAATAAATCGGCGCAGGCAGTTTGCCACCCGCTTCGATACGCTGGTTAAACGCTGCCGCCGCTTCTGCATATTTCTCATCCTGCAAATAGGCGATACCCAATTTGTAAAGCGCATCTTGTTTTTCTGCGTCTGTCAGACCATCATCTTGCAGGCTCGCCTGAAACTGTTCAATGGCAGCCGCCGCATTCGCTTCTGCCAGAGCCGCATCGCCAAGTGCGAGCCGTTCTTGGGATTGCGGGGTAACACTAGGTGTGACATTAACATCCACCGTTGCCGTCGGCACCACGATTGTTTCACCAGCACGGGGCGTAATGAGTGGTGTAGGCGCAGCAGATAACGCGCCATTTGCCAATGTGGGCGTGGCGGGCAGAGTTGCCGTTGGCTGGAAGGCGATGGGTGTGGCAGCGGGGGCATCCTCACCACCGCAAGCAGCGAGGATAAGGGTTAAAAATATTACGATGATCGCTATCTGCCACCCCGTTATGAATGACGGGGCTGCGTAACTTGACACAAACTTATCGTCTCTCATACGTCTCCATCACCCGCAGCCGCTTTTT
>JACSSI010000513.1 GCA_014879345.1 Anaerolineae bacterium
TCACGCCCAAATAGATGAGACTGGTCACGATAACGGCCGTTACCAACCAATCAATCCGCCCCATCTCCGGCGCTTGCGCCAAAAAGGTCTCAACCTGTGCCGCGCCGACTAAAGAGTGTAAATCGTTGCCCGCCGCCATCATCCGCGCATAGATCAGCGCATCAAGACCAAAGCCAACCGCCTCGCCGCCCGCTTTTGCCAGACCATCCCCAATGAGGCTGCGTTGTTGGGAGAGGTATAGGAGGAAGGGAACGGCCGTTAACACCCCTAATCCCCCCCCAATTGCCACATCCTTCCACGAAATCCGTCGCCAAAAGACAATCAGCAATACCAACGTCGCCGGAACCAGCGCCAGCGCCGCCAGATGAATCTGCACAGCCACCGCCAGCGCCACCAGCGCCAGCCACATAAAACGCGGCTTCCTGTCCACCAGCGCCAACGCCAGACCAATCACCCACAACATCACAAACAGCGGCAACAAATTCTGCGCCCAAATCTTCCGCGAAAAAATCACCGCCCACGGACTCACCGCAAACATCAACGTCGCCGCAATCGCCGCAATCGCACCCCAATAACGGCGCACCAGCCAATAACAAGCCAGCACCGCCACCGTATTCAGCAGCCCCGTAAACAACGTGGCGGCATAGGGATGGGACCACACCACCAATGGCAGCGCATACAGCCACACACTCATCGGGAAATTGGGTAGCCCCACCGAACTGCTAATGCCACGCAGCGCAATCTGCCCGTCCGCCATGTCCAACGCCAACGCCAACAGCCGTGCCTCATCCGCTTTGAACTCGCTGATTCCCACCCAATTCATGCGCAGCAACCCAGCCAGCCCCACCAACGCCGCCACCAGCAGCCACTCCTGCCAATGCCGCTGCGCCAGCCCCTTCAAACCACCAACCGGCTGTGCCTGTACTGGTACATTTTTCTGCCTTCTGCCTTCTGCCTTCTGCCTTCTAACCTTCGCGTTCTGCTTCCTTGCCTTCCGCTTTGTCATTCCTTAACCCTTTTAATTCGTTTGTCATTCCTGCGCAGGCAGGAATCCATATACTTGGATACCCGCCTGCGCGGGTATGACACGGAAAATTCGAATTTTGTACCTTATGCAGAAATGCAGAAAATAAAAACATCGCAAAAAATCTGCGAAATCTGCGAAATCTGCGGATATTTTTAAAAATACACTACCTCAACAGCAAACCAACCGGACAATGATCCGACCCCATCACCTCTGGATGAATCACGGCATCATGCACCCTCGGCCACAAATCGGGACTCGCAAAAAAATAGTCCAGCCGCCAGCCCACATTCCGCCCCCGCGCTCCACCAATATTCGACCACCAGGAATACGCCTCCGTCCGGTCAGGATACAACTGCCGAAACGTGTCGATATACCCCTGCGCCACCACCTCATCCATCCAGGCGCGTTCCTCCGGCAGAAAACCAGTCGTCTTTTGATTCTGCTTCGGCCGGGCCAAATCAATTTCCTGATGCGACGTGTTCACATCCCCACAAAAAATCACAGACTTCCCCTGCGCTCGTAAATCCTCACAAAACGCCAGAAAATCCGCGTAATACGCCATTTTGTAGGGCAAACGGCTGTGGTCGCGGCTGCCATTGGGGAAATAGGCACCGATGAAGACAAACTCCCCATAATCAGCCACAATGGTGCGCCCTTCGCGGTCATACGCCTCAATCCCCAGCCCAATCTGCACCGATTGCGGCTCCGTCTTGGAATAGAGCGCCACGCCGCTGTACCCCTTCTTCTCTGCCGACGCCCAGTAGGTGTGGTAGCCCTCTGGCTGACGCAGGTCGTCATCCAACTGGTCTGGATGCGCCTTCGTCTCTTGTACACACAAAATATCAGGCTGCGCCGCGCTCAACCAGTCTAAAAAGCCTTTACGCTGCGCCGCCCGAATCCCATTTACGTTCCAACTGATTAAATTTAGCATGGAGGGATTTTAGAGCAGAGTGGCAGGGTTGCACAGTCTGATAGTTGAACAAGGTGAATTTAAGTTGCGGCTGCAAAAAAAATGCCCGGCACTCCTTGAAGCACCAGGCATCGTTTCCCCTGCTTGTTGACTGTTAACTAAACCCAGCCACGCAGCCGCACGGCCTGTGCCACCCGATCCACCGCCACGAGATACGCTGCTACACGGTTGTTGACATTTTTAGCTTGCGCCATATGATGCACATCATAGAAAGCTTTCGTCATCTTCTGATCCAGGCGTTCATGCACCATGTCGACATGCCAGTAGTATTGGTAGGCGTTTTGCACCATCTCAAAGTAGGAGACGGTGACACCGCCAGCATTACACAAGGAATCAGGCAGCACATAGACACCATTTTCATACAGGATTTCGTCAGCTTTGGGTGTGGTGGGACCATTAGCCAGTTCGGCACTGATTTTGGCTTTGATGTTGGCGGCGTTCCGCGCGGTAATCACATTCTCTAGCGCCGAGGGCGCCAGGACTGTCACTTCCAGTTCCAGCAGTTCGCCATTGGTGATATTGTCTGCGCCAGGGAAGTCGATGACGGAGCCGGTTTCTGCCTTGTGTTTCTTCACCGCAGCAGAATCCAGACCATTTTTGTTGACGATACCGCCTCGTGAATCGCTGACGGCGATTACTTTTATGCCCAGCAGATCTTCTGCCAGGGAATGATAGAAGGAGCCAGCGTTGCCGTACCCTTGAATGGCACAGGTTGCGCCCACTAAGTTGATACCCAGGACTTTGGCTGCTTCGCGGGTGATGCAGATGCCGCCGCGTGCTGTGGCATCATCGCGGCCAGCGGAACCGCCCAGAGGCAGCGGCTTGCCGGTGATGACGCCCGGTTCTTGATGACCGACAAGCATTTCGTATTCGTCCATCATCCAGGCCATGATGCGCGGATTGGTATACACATCTGGAGCAGGCACATCTTTGGCGAGGCCGAGGGAACGGGCGATGCAGCGCATGTAACCACGGCTCAACCGTTCCAGTTCTGTTTGGGAAAGTTCACGCGGGTCGCAGATAATACCGCCTTTGCCACCACCTAATGGGATATCGACAACGGCCGTTTTCCAGGTCATCCAGGCCGCTAACGCCCGCACGGTATCAATGGTCTCTTCCCAGTGAAAGCGCAATCCGCCCTTTGCCGGGCCGCGGGCATCGTTATATTGCACCCGAAAGCCACGAAAAATACGGGTTCGGCCGTCGTCCATTTTCACCGGAATGGTGAAATGGAACTCGCGCATCGGTTCTCGCAAAAAAGCGTGCATGTCGGGGTCAAGCTGCAAGATTGTTGCGGCTTCATCCAACTGTGCCTGTGCAATTGCAAATGGATTTAGATTTTCGCTCATTCGATATGCCTCCTTTTCTATTCTGACGGCATCTAATTTAGCTAGATGTATTTTTTCTAGTTACAACATTGCTTTTTGTAGACATTCATTGTACCGAATCCACTCAAGTATTGTACCTAACGAATGTCATATCTCTACCCAATCACGAGGTGCTCTGGTAAACTTTCCCTGGAACCACATCTTGGAGTGTATCAACCGGGGATTTTATGATGAATCAACTCATTCCAGCATTCTTGCTTAGCAGCTCAGTTGCTTCCCTTGCATTTTGGCGGGGCTCTCTTTCAAAATCTGGTGTTGCCGGTGCTTTATTGGTGGGAACATTAACATTTGGCTTCGGCGGTTGGTTTTGGGGGCTGTTGTTAGGCATTTTCTTTATTAGTTCTAGCTTGCTTTCCCATTTTAAGGAAACTGAAAAGCGGGTAGCTGCCGAAAAGTTTGAAAAAGGGCATCGGCGTGATTTTGGACAAGCGCTGGCAAACGGCGGCACAGGCGCTTTGATTGCCCTGTTGAACGTATTGCTGCCTTCACCAGCCTGGTTTTTCATGTTTACCGGCGCTATGGCTACCGTCACCGCCGATACCTGGGCCACCGAATTAGGTACGTTGAGTGAAAGCCCACCCCGTTTAATTACGACGGGTGAAGTGGTGGAGGTGGGTACATCTGGCGGTGTGTCTCCGCTGGGAACGGCCGTTTCCACAATTGCCGGTCTCATCATCGGGTTGGCAGCAGGGCTGTTGAGCAAAAAATCAATCTGGAAGTTAGGCATCATTGGTGCGCTAAGTGGGCTGGCAGGTTCCCTGTTCGACAGTTTGCTCGGCGCAACCGTTCAGCAAATTTTTTACTGTGACACCTGCCAAAAAGACACAGAACGAAAACTGCACAAATGTGGCACAGAAACCCGCCAGATTCGAGGTTATGCCTGGCTCAACAACGACATGGTCAACTTATTGGCATCACTAGCGGGTGGTGTGGTGGCCGTCTTACTTTGGCTGCTTTTACGTGGAAAGAAAAAGTAAAAAAAGTGGCAGGGTAGCATAGTAAAAACACCTTGCAACCTTGCAACCTTACGACCTTTAA
>JACSSI010000514.1 GCA_014879345.1 Anaerolineae bacterium
AGGCGGTAGCATAGGGTGACGCTAAATGGTTGAGCCGGGTCTTGCAGATGGATGCGTAAGGTTTCACGCGGTTCGGTGTGGCGCACGGGCAAGCCATGTGCCGGAGCCAGCCCTGGCTGTCCATCACCCACCACGTCATGGCTGTGGTAGCGCAGACGCACGTCGCGGATGGGGGTATGGGGCGCGTCGGCACTGGTCATCGTTTCTGGCAGGCCAGGAAATGATATTTTAAGTGCCACTTCATGAAAGCTGACATCACCGAATGCTAACAATTCGTCTCGGCTGCTCTGGAATTCAAAGGAGCTGAAGTTATCGAGCGGGAATCGGTTTTTGCCACTGAGAACGGCCGTTTCCCCCCCATCTGGTCTTGTCCCCCAAGCGAGGTGAAGCAAACGGCCGTTATTATCAACTTGCATGGTATAGTGGGAGGAACGGCCGTTTAGACTAAAGGTGCGGGTCTCGGGATTAAAGTGGATCATCAGTCTCTTCCTCTGAAAATAAACCTCCGGGAGGATTTGTGCATGATTAAGGTCATTGATCAATCCTCCCGGAGGTTGCGATTTTCATTCATGGTGGTAGAAGTGGAACAGGTGACAAGGTATCAGCCATGAAAAAAACACCTACTCCCCCTTCTCGCACCCGGTGGTGCTATTTTTGTTTCATTTTAGCGAGAAGCGCCATCATTTTTTCGTTGCCGCCAGCAGGAGGCCGCCATTCCACCTGGGTGGCAGAGGCACCCTGACCGACGAGGCTGTCGTAAAAAGAATCCAGACCCACGTTAATGGCAGCGAGCGGTGATCTAAACGCCTCCAGGTCTATCGGATTGGCAATGGCAGGGGGTGATTGCTGCAAAC
Organism: Anaerolineae bacterium; assembly: GCA_014879345.1. Taxonomy (GTDB): domain Bacteria; phylum Chloroflexota; class Anaerolineae; order Promineifilales; family Promineifilaceae. The sequence goes on from JACSSI010000514.1 coordinate 855, forward strand.
GCTGGCTAATCATGGTGACAGCGCTGGTGGTGTCTGTGAAGACTTCCGCGCCGGCAGCCATGAGCTTTTCTGTTTGCACCGCCATACCTTGCGGGTCTTCATCTGTGCCGATGAGGATAACGGCAACACGCTTCGCCCCCTGCGACAGGCTCAGGGGGCTTTGTCCAACTATCTCCGCAATGACAGGTGCTAACTCGCTGGCTGGATCAGGATGGGAACCTTCACCCAGAACGACGTCTAACAGAATCAGGCTAACTTCCGGGTCAGCGGCTTCCTGGCGCAGGCGGCGGATGCGTAAGTCGTTGTCCATCATCGGATGGAGGCGACCCTGGGTGAACTCGTCTGCGCCCATGTCGAGGATGGTGTGAGCCTGGCTGACGAGTGGGTCTGCCAGGGTTTGCTCGGGGCGGATGGGGCCGTTGGAATAGAGGGGGGAAAGCACGGTTTGCAGACCGAGCATGGTTTCGTAGGCAAGGGTGCCGCCGGAGAAGAGTCCTCTGAGAAAGCCATTTAATCGCGGACTTGTACTGAGCCTCGCCGAAGTAGAGCGCGGAGGGTGCGGAGAGGTGTCTGAGGATTGAGAAGCTAATTGCACGGCGAGAACGGCCGTTTCCCAGGCATTGTTGGCAAAGTGAAGATTACCCAGTTGGCGGGCAGGCGGCGGATAGCCGATGAAGTTGATGATGACGGGCTTGGCGATTGCTTGCGCGGCAGCGAGCAGTTGGGTGGCAACTTCTCGGGCTGGTGGTTTGGAGATGAGTACGATAACGGCCGTTTCATCATCCCGCGCCAACAAATCCAGACCTTGCCGCGTGGTTGCGCCACCGATTTCTGGCTTGAGATCACGGCCACCAGTGCCGATGGCCTGGGAGACGCCCCCGCCTAGTTGATGGATGTGACTGCTCACCGCTTGCAAACCAGTGCCAGAAGCCGCCACAAGACCAATCTTGCCCCGCCGGATTCTGTTGGCAAAACCGAGACCAATACCATTGATAACGGCCGTGCCGCAGTCCGGCCCCATCACCAGCAGCCCCTTTTCTTGCGCTTGCTGTTTAAGCGCCACTTCATCTGCCACAGACACATTGTCGCTGTAAAGGAAAACATGCTTGTTCAGGCTTAACGCTTCTTTAGCCACCCCGGCCGCATAACGACCCGGCACAGAAACCAGCACCCATTCCGCCTCAGGCAGTGCTTTGGCAGCAGAATCTAAACTGCGAGGCCGAAAACTTTGACTGGCGGTACTGTGCCGTCGTTTGAGCAGTTCATCAACTTGAGCAATGGCGGCAACAGCGGCCTGCTCCGTTTCCGCTTTGACAACAATGAGCAGATCATCAGGAGTGACAGATGTGACGGTTTCCGGCCACAATTCAGTCGAGAGCAGCAGTTCTTTATTGGCAGGCGTTGCCATGACCACGCCAGCATCTATTACCTCAGGCAAAGCTGCCAACGAACGCTGCAACTCCATCAACACCACTGAATCGTAATACGCGCCCGGTCTGATTTCATATTGCATTATGGTCATCATCTTCTCCAATAATCATCAATCTTCAATCTCTAATGGTGATGATGATCGTGTGTGTCTTGCAGCGTCATCAGAAAATCGGTGACAGCATCATTAAAGGCATCAATTTGCTCCAGGTTTGGCACATGACCTGCGTCGGGAATCACCACCATTTTTGCGCCAATCGCCTTCGCCATTGCTTCTGCTTCAGCCAATGGCACAATCTGGTCATCTGCGCCATGAATCACAAGGGTCGGCACGTCAATCTCGGCCAAAGTGGGCGTAGAATCGGGTCGATCACGCATGGCAGCCAACGCCCCGACTACTCCTTCGACCGATGTCCATTCCATCATTTCCTGCACAAATTCGACAACTTCCTCATCCTCTTCATAGGTTTTGGGCGAGAGCAGTTTGGGCAGCATATCGGCGGCGATGGCGCTCACGCCTTCGGTCTGCGCTTTTTTAGCCATTTTGTCTCGGTTGGCTTTGGCTTCGGCGGTGTCGGGCAAGGCACGGGTAGAGGTAAGAATCAGACCGGCTACCATCTCGGGAAATTGACGGAAAAACTCAAGCGCCACGTACCCGCCCATGGACATACCACACACGACGACAGGGCCAGAAATTGCCAAAAAATCGAGCAAGCCCATGCAATCGTCGGCCAGCATTTCAACGCTATAGTCACCTGGCATGGGCTGAGAACGGCCGTGGCCGCGCAAATCCGGAGCAACAACTCGGGTGATACTGCCTAAATCTTCTACTTGCGGCTCCCACATGGCGCTGCTAAAGGGAAAGCCGTGGATCATCAACAAGGCCATGCCATCGCAACTGTCGATAAAAGCCAATCCTACATCTTCTGGTTGGTCGTTCATAATTTTCTCCTAAAAGGTTCGTAGTAGACGATTTCACTTTAATTTTCTGGATCGTCTCCAAAATCAAATAATTCGTTGATGGATTGATGAGAATAGTTGCGATAAATGGCCTCGCCAAAAATGGGGGCAACGGAAAGAACAGTCATGTTAAACGGCCGTTTTTCCTCAGGAATATACACAGTATCCGTGGTAACAATCTCTTTGATTTCAGGAATAGCAGGGATACGCTCAAACGCATCCCCTAAAAACAAACCGTGTGTACAAATCAATCGAATTGACTCAATGCCACTATCAACCAACATCTTGCTCAAGCCAACAACAGAACCCCCCGTGGCAATTTCATCATCATAGACAATCGCCTGCTTAAACCCTTTCACCTGCCTGCGAATCAAACCGCCAAACTCCACATTGGTATCTGAAACGCGCGTTTTTGACGCCGAAGCAATGGGCAAGCCTAAACTTTCAGCAAAACGGGCAGCCGATTCCGCCCGCCCCATATCAGGTGATACCACCACAGTCTCTTCTGGATTGAAATTCATCGGGCGCAGGTAATCCGTAAACAACTGACGCGCCGTTAATGGATCAGCCGGTACACTAAAAAAGCCGTGTACCTGGGCGGAATGGAGCGTCATTGTCATGATATGGGTGGCACCGGCCGTGGTCAGCAAATCAGCAATCAATCGGGCCGTAATTGAGATGCGCGGTGCATTTTTTTTGTCTGAACGGGCGTATGAAAAATAAGGGATGATGGCATGAATTTCAGAAGCACCGGCACTTTTGGCAATGTCACACATCATCAATAAACCCAATAAATGGTCACTCACCGGCGTTGTTAAAGATTGCACCAAATAAACGACGCGCCCGCGCACACTGGCACCCAGTTGAATAAATAAATTATCGTTGCTGAACTTGGAATAATGGGTTACATCTAGCGGCACACCCAAATAATCTGCAATTTTTTTTGCCAATATCGGATTAGACCGTCCGCTATAAAACCGAACATCATTCGAATCGATCAAAGGTTGTTTATTGCTCATTTTTTGTTTCCCCTCTTATTTTTAAAATGATACCGGCAGCGTCAACGCTACCTGTAAACGTGCTTTGTATGCCTTTGCCGGGATTTCTACCGCACCAAAGTGCTGCAAATGGTCTGTCATGTATTGAATATCCAGGAGCAAAAACCCTTTCTTTTTTAAAT
>JACSSI010000515.1 GCA_014879345.1 Anaerolineae bacterium
TGACACAGCGCTGCATTTACTACGGCCGTTTTCCGCAGAAAAAATGGCAGCTTACCCCGTTAGCACCCGGGTCAACAGCCCAGCCAATGATGATGCGCAGTGCATCGTTCCCCTGGAAAATTTAAACCACTAGATTATTACAAAGTAACAAAGGCACAAAGAAACAAAGGAGAAATTTTGCTTCCCTTGCCTATTTGTGCCTTTGTATTGAAGCGGTAGGCTTTTAGAAAATAGCAGAAGCCAACGACTGCCGGTACGATTGTGTTAGTGGATCCGCATCGCCCAACAATTCAAATAAGCCCAACATTACATTTTTCGGCTCGCCGCTACGGTAGGTTTTATCCTGGTTGATGACGGTCAGCAGTTGGTACATGCCGGTGCTGTAATCTTTGCGGCGAATGGCAGTGGCGGCCTGCTGGTATGTGTTGTCCAGGTCTGTGCTGCCGTTTAATTTGCCCAGGCTGGCATCACACAAATAGTTAGCCAATGGCTGCAATTTCTTGGCGGATTCTGTCTCTGGTGATGTGGGGAAGTTGTTTAAGACGGTGAGCGCTTCGCAGCCTTTGCCTTGTTTGAGCAGGTCGCGTCCTTGCTGTAAACGGGCAGACGGGTCATCGGCGGCGGGGGGCGGGGTGGTGTTGGCCGCGGGGGCAGTGCCGTTGGCTTTCGGCAGGCGCTGCACGAATTGGCGCACCATCGGTTCCGGCTGGGCGCCGACAAATTCATCGACTAAACGGCCGTTTACAAATGCCTTCACATTGGGAATACCACGCACGCCGTACTGCATCGACAACTGCTGGTTGTGGTCTGAATTGACTTTTGCCAGGACGAAGCCGCTGTTCGGCTCGTTAGCCATGCGCTCTAACACGGGACCCAACATGCGGCAGGGCCCGCACCAGGGCGCCCAAAAGTCGACCAGCACGGGTGTCTGGTAGGATCGTTGAATGACATCTTGTTGAAATGTTGCCTGATTACTGTCAAATACGTTGCTCATTTGTTCAATTCCTCGCGATTCTCTTTCTTGATTTGTAACTATTCAGGTAGACCTGTCAGGTTTACTCGAGAGATAGCTTTCTAATCAGGCCAAACCTGACAGGTCTTTCTCGAGAGATATAGCAGTCACCTTGATTTCATTAAAATTTACGCGGAAATTGTTAGAAACGCATCGGAAACGGCCGTTTCATTACACAACCCTTACACGTTCAGCCCGCACAAACTTCCCGGAAGTTGTCTGTAATCAACTTAATCGATAAACAAACTTCCGGGAAGTTGTCAGGGAACCAACGCGATACGCACCGCTTCCATATAACTTAGTTCAAGATGCCACCTATCAGATCGGTAGGTGCTGGGCGGGGACAGATTGATGCTGCCTGCCAGTTCAAGGACAAACGCCAGATTGCCGATGATGGTGATTTTGCCTTCCAGGAACATCGCTTCCGGTGTGATTTCGCCGTTGAGCAGGGAGAGCCAGTCGGCGGCGGTGGCGGCGATGGTGACATCGGGGTTGGCGTGTGTGCCATCGACCAGGTGGATGTCACCTGACTGGCGCAAGAGGTGGGCGGAACGGCCGTTTTCACCTGAAATATCAAACTGCACCACAATGTCTTCCTGGCTGGTTGGGGAGCGGCGAATTTGCTCGGGCAGCGCCTCAAACCAGGCGGCAACCGTCACTTTGCCGACGGAGGGTTGGCTGCCTTCGTGGAAGCGCAGCGCCTGCTCGCCAATGGTGAAGATACCAAATTTGGGCAGCGGTTCTTGTTTGTGTTCAGAACGGCCGTTTAAGCCCAACGCCGCCAGTCGATACACCACATCCTGCTTTTCCTGGTTGTTCCAGACCACAATGGCCTCATCCTGGCTGTGCCGGGTGCTGCGGAGATGGCAGCCAGCGCCCGTCAGCACTTCAGCCAGGGCGTGTAACTGCGAGCCGGTCAGCTTGAGTTCGTATTGAACCAACTGTGTCGGGTCTGCCACAAGGGCAGGCAGGTGATTGAACAAGAACTGCTTTGTCCAACTATCGGCACGGAAGGCGGTGACGAGCTTTTGACAGGTGGTCAGAATACGCTTGTCTGGGGCGAGGGCGGGATTGGACAGGGTGATGCTGAGGGTATTGGTATGGGGGATGGAAACGGCCGTTACTCGCAATGTTTGGGTCTCAGCATCATACTCACTGGTAATGCTGGTATTGGCAGAAACGGTCACTGAGCCTGTCGAAGTGGCCGTTTCTGCCACATTTCTAAAGCAAACCACCCAGGTTCGGCTGCCTGGCAGATGGCTGGTTTCACCTTCAGCAGCACCAATCTCTACCGACCAACTGCCATCTGCCCAGGTGGTGGAAATGGGTGTGAGACTGTGACTTGTTAGCCCGTCATCTTCATATAAATCGAACCGGTTGGCAGCGCCAGGGAAAACATGAATCGCCAATTTATCTGGATTGGTAACGCCGTCCTCGGTCGCCAAAGGCACAATCGCCCCTGCTTTGGCAAAAACGGGAATCTCATCCAGGCTGCCATAAACCGCGTGCCAACTGTCTCCGGCGTATGGCATCCCGCTGAAGAAGTCGAACCAGTCGCCCACCGGCAGCCAGACCGCTTGTCGGCTCAAACCGATATCGGTGTCCAGCGGTGCGATGAAGGGGGCGGCTAACAGTTCGCTGCCGAAAAGGTATTGGTCGGGGCAGTGGTAGGCGGGTTCTTGCGCGGGGAATGTGTGGTACAGGGGGCGCACCAACGGTAGCTGCTCGGTGTGGTTGCGCCATGCCATTGTGTACAGGTAGGGAATGAGTTGGTGGCGCAGGCGCATCGCCTGTGAGGTGACGCGCTCGGTCTCTGCATCCCAGCCCCAGGGACGCCGTTCATGGAAGCGATTGTCGGTGCAGTGCAGCCGGAAAATGGGGCTGAACACGCCAAACTGCACCCAGCGGGCGAATAGTTCTGCCTCCTCTACGCCGCCCATGTGACCGCCAATGTCGTGGCTCCACCAGCCGTAGTTGACGTTGGCGGCGGTGGCGGTGAAATAGGGCTGGAAGGCGAGTGAGTCCCAACTGACGTGGGTATCGCCGGAGAAACCGATGGGGTAGCGATGGTTGCCTAAGCCGCCCCATCTGGAGAAGATAAACGGCCGTTTCCCCCCATTTCTGCCCAAATCATAAAAATGCAGATGGTTGAGCCACCACAGCGGATCCAGGCCGGACAAGGCTGACTGGGTACCTTGCTGCCAATCCATCCACCAAAAATCGACGCCGTCGGCCTCTTGCGGGTGATGGAGTTTTTCAAAATAAGCGCGGGTAAAGGTGTTGTCGGTGATATTGAAGGGGATGGGGGTGTCGCTGGTTGGGTCAATGCCCATCGTTTCAGCCATCTCAGCGTATTGTGCTTCGTGAGGATAGACACCATCGGCGGGATGCAAGTTTAGCGCGGTTTTGAGGCCGCGTTCGTGCAAGGCGGTTATGAAGGCTGGCGGATCGGGGAAGAGAGTGCGGTTCCAGGTGTAGCCAGTCCAACCGCTGGAGGTGTTGCCGGTGTCGCGAATGTGCCAATCCATGTCTACGATGCATACAGAAAGTGGTACGTTGTGGGCTTTGAATTCATCCATGAGGCCAAGCAATTCAGTGTCAGAGTAAGCCCAAAAACGGCTCCACCAGTTGCCCAACGCCCAACGCGGTATCATCGGCGCGGGGCCAGCCACACGGGCAAAGTCTTGCAAACAGGCGTCTACATCTTGCCCGTAGCCAAAGAAATAGAGGTCAAGATACCCTTCTGGCGCCTGACGCGGTTCCAGCCAGCCATCGCTGTTGAAGACGAGGCGCGGGGTGTCGTTGTAGACGGCGTAGCCAGTGCGGGAGAGCAAGCCTTCTTCCAGCACCAAGGCGCCATCAACATCATCGAGGGTGCGGGCGGTGCCGAGCAGGTTGAGGGAGTCTTCGCTGCCAAACTGCCAGGTTTCGCCGCTTTCTTTAAGGGTGATGCTCAGGGTTTGGGCGGTGAATCCAGCGTCGCTTTCTATGTAATTGAGTTGGAGATGGGAGGTGGTGAGGGTGTAACGGCGTTCACTGAGCTTGTCGAAGTGACCGTTTTCCACAGCACACTCAAATTCTGGCACGGGCTGGTTCCGATACCAAAATGTCTGACTGGGGCGGTTTTCGAAAACGGCCGTTGGGCTGTATTCCAGGCGCAGCAGTCGTGAGGTCAGCACAGTGAAGCGCACAGTTTCTCCCTGCACAACCGCTTCGTTGTTCGCCACAGGATCAAAGTGAATGTTAAAAGTTTTTGTGTAGATCATGTTTTCTCCGATTGCCTTTACCGGCTGGCTAAAGCTGATTTCTGAAATTTGTACCCTTCGCCAGTATAGAGGTTACGGTTTAAAGTTGTGTATGAGACTACAAAAGTCTCCTCAAATTTAATGCCAATTCGTATTGGCAAGACT
>JACSSI010000516.1 GCA_014879345.1 Anaerolineae bacterium
GGCTGGCATCAGCGGCCACTTGCCTCAACATGGGGATTGGTTGATCAATAACGGCCGTTTTCTTCTTAAGAAGTTTCATACGCTAACCTGGACTAGCCAGACAAAATAAGCTTATGGCATCGAATAAACGCGAATTTGCGCGAATTTCTTTTTCGCGTTCATTCGTGTTCATTCGATGCAAAATTCTACCCTTAACTCAGCGCCCCAAAATAAACAGTGGCCACGATATGGATGGTCATGGCGGTGAACAACGTCAGCCCCAGGGGGACATGAGCGGTGTGCCACCAGCCCATCATTTGCCGCACCGCTTGCAGTGAGCGTATTTGGCGTGCCAACTGCTGTTGACGGCGTAGTGAGGCTTCAATCTCTTTCATGCGCGCCTGTTCTTCCTTATCCAACTTGCCCAACGCCGCTCGAATCTGCCGCCGCATCTGCCATTCTTGATAGCGGTAGAGTAAAACGGCCGTTGTCGAAAGCTCTTGTGGGGACAAAACGGCCGTTTCCTGCTGAATCAACGCCTGCACCTGCACAGACTTGTTCGCCGACCAGGCTTGCAGTGCCAGCCGCTGCTGCTGATGCTGCGCTTCCAACGTGCGCCGGTCTACTTCAATGCCAGCTAACGTGCGCGGAACGGCCGTGTAAATATAACGCCCCAAAAACCCGCTCGCCACCACCAAAATCGTCAACAACATCGTAAACCCCGCCAGCCCCCGAAACTCCATCCCAGTATGCATCAACACCAGCGCTGGCCCCACAATCCCCGTAAAAATATGAAAAGAAAGCCAGTGGCGCATTTGCCCAAACTTAATAAAGCGCAGCCGCTTCCGCGCACTGTACATGGTTTCAGTCATAATCATCAGCACCGCACCCAAAACACCCAGCGCATGACCAAACGGATGACCGCCATCGGGAATCGTCACCGTTTCATAAATAATGTAAACCACCGCCAGAAACAACACTACAAAAAAGCTAAGTTTTAATTCAAAATTCGAGTTCATAAAATATTTTCTTTTGTTTAATCATCGTCTGCATCATCCCAATCTGATGTGTTGTGGCATTCTGAACATTGGGGCACAGGTTGTGAATGGTCTTCTCGGGGTGCAGAGTGGCAAGAACGGCAATCCGTTAAATTGGCATGGCTAAATTCAGCATCCCAATTATTCGTAGTATGGCATTGTGAACATTGGCCTGGGAAATGCCCACCAGGGCGAGAATGACACGATTGGCAGTCAGTTAAGCCTTCGTGGGTGAACGTGGCATCGCGCCAATTGCTGGTATTGTGGCAGGCAGAACATTGGCCGCTGAAATGCCCGTCGGGACGGCCGTGGCAGCTTTGGCAGTCATTGAATCCGGCGTGGTTGAAGGTGGCTCCTTGCCAACTGCTGGTATTGTGGCAGGCGGAACATTGGCCGCTAAAATGCCCATCAGGACGGCCGTGGCAGCTTTGGCAGTCGTTAAATCCGGCATGGTTGAAGGTGGCGTCACGCCAATTGCTGGTATTGTGGCAGGCGGAACATTGGCCGCTGAAATGCCCGTCGGGACGGCCGTGGCAGCTTTGGCAGTCGTTGAATCCGGCGTGGTTGAAGGTGGCTCCTTGCCAACTGCTGGTGGTGTGACAGTTAGAACATTGGCCTGGAAAATGATTGGCTGGGGCATTCACCGTATGGCAGGCAACACAATCTGATAAGCCATCATGGCTAAAATTGATTTCCTGCCAGTTATTGGTGGTGTGGCAGTTGGAACATTGCCCAGGAAAATGGTTCGCCGGTTTTTGGCTGGTGTGGCAGCTTGCGCAATCGGTGAAGCCAGTGTGATTAAAGGTAGCCTGCGCCCAATCTGTGGTATTGTGACAGGCTGAACATTGGCCTGGGTAATGGTTGACGGGTGCCTTGGCTGTGTGACAGCTTTGGCAATCGGTGAAGCCGGTATGGTCAAAGGAAACGACGTCCCAGTTTTCTGTGCTGGTGTGGCAGCGGGCGCATTCGCCTGCATAATGAGCAGGCGGCGTATCAACTTTGTGGCAGGTCTGGCATTTGCTGACGTTTGTATGGGCAAAGGAAACGGCCGTTTTCCAGTTTGTGGTTTCGGTGTGGCACAGGCTGCACTCGCCGGGAAAATGGGCTTTGGGGGTGTCTTCAACGTGGCACGTTTCACAAGTGGTCACGCCGATATGATTAAACTGGTAGGGTTCCCAGTTTTCAATCAGGTGACAGTCGGAGCATTCGCCTTCAAAGTGGTCTGGGGGCGACTGGTGACATGCGCTGCAAATGTTGGGGCTGTCGGCATAGTCGGCAGTGGTGTGGCAGGTTTCGCAAGCGATGTCGTGGCCGCCGGTTAGCGGAAAGAAATCGTGGTCTACGCCCTGTAAAAACAGGACGGATTGGGCATCTATTTCTGTGGGGCGGGTGCTAATGGGAGAGGGAACGGCCGTTCCCCCCAAATTCGGCACTTCCCCACGAGCAGCCTCAGTTGAATTCAACCATGATTCCGCAAGCTGCTGCAAGGGATACAACCTGTCACCCGCCTCAAAGGGGTGGGTTTCAGCCAGCAAGGCAACCGTGCCAGCACTGGAAACAAAAAGCACAATAAACACCGTTAGCAGCACTAAATATTTTTTCATGCCTCATCCTCCTGTCCTGTGGGATGACACTCAATGCAATTTTCAAACTCAGGAATTCCCTCCTCCAGATGCTCTTCACGGATTTCAGCCGGATCATGTTCGTGGCAGGTGGTGCAGGTGTATTCGTCGTAGCTTTGCAGGTGGCAGGCTGTGCATTTGTTTTCCGTTTCGCCATGCGTTAAGGGGAAGGTATGGTAGGTCAGTTGGGCCGGTTTCCAGGCGGAAGTGGTGTGGCAGCGAACGCAGTCGAGGCCAAACTGCCCGGCGTGCATGTCTGGTTCGGCATGACATTGGCCGCATTCACGCGGCGTACCCTGAAATACCTGTTCCTGATGGCATTCCTGGCAGGCAATGGCATGATGAGCGCCTTCTAAAACGAAAAAATCGGCGTGATCAAATTGGGCCAGTCTATCAACGCCATCATGGCAAGCCAGACAATCGTCACCAAACTGTTGCAGATGTTCGGCCATAAAGGTGTCGGCTAAAGCAGTGTGGCACGTGGTGCAGTCAACTAAAGCGGCCTCGTACTTGTTTTGCCTGTGGCAGTCCTGGCAGGAAATAGGCGTGTTGTCGCGGTTGACCTGATGCTTGGCTAGGGTAAACAGGGTGCTGCGATTGTGGTCAAACTGGTTGGCAGCCAATTGGGTAATGTCGGCGTCGCGTCCCTGGTGGTCGGTATGGCAATTTTGACATTGATCGGCACGGCTAAAACGGCCGTGTAAGCCCGCTGATGTTTCTCGTTCTTGTTTGGTGGTGGTGTGGCACGTTTCACAGCGGGCGGCGGAAATTCCGCGCCAGGGTTCATGACATTGGCGGCAATCCCCCTCAAACTCAGCATGAGAGACAAAATCTTGAATCGGCTCAGATTGAGCCGCAGCCGTTAAACGTCCCGGACTAAAGGGGATGCCCCCCTGACTGAATAAAATGAAAGCTAAAACAAGCACCAGCAATATCGCTGTGCCACATCCAACAGAAGAAAATAATGGGCTTTGGCGTTTGGGTCCTGTCATGAAACGGCCGTTTTCATCTCCATTACAGCATACTTTAGTACTTTATTGCATTATAAGTATCAAAAAAGCTGAAAAAGTAACGGGGAGATTTTTTGGCTCCATGAAACGAGATGGAGGAAACGGCCGTTATTTAAAAAATTGTCACCAGATCACAGTCATCACTGCAAGCCTGGGCGGTACGCACCCAGGCTTGCTGAGAGCTGCAAGCCGCTCATCTTCAAACTTTGCAGCCGATACAAATAGGCCGCGCCCCTCATGATATGCTGCGCCACATCCACTGCGTAACGGTTTTCCGACTGTTCCAGATACGTGCCGCGTACCCAATCGTTAAACGCCCCCATCGACGGGCCGCACCAAATCTGGTAATCCATCTGCCGTCCCGGCTCACCCACATTCGACCAGCGAGATGAGAGACCCAGATACCAGCGGAAGATCAGCGCCATTTTACGCTTGGGGTTACCCTGCGCCCGTACCAACTGCTCCGGATCGCGTTCCGTAAAAAAGGAGACACAGCCGTCCCAAATCTCGTCCAAAGAGGCTTTAAAGACCTGCGTTTCCAATTTTTGGCGCTCGTCGGCGGGAATCTCGTCGATGCTGTTATATTGGCTGTACAGGTCGTGGAGTTTTTGGGCGCGCATGGGGAACATGGTACCGCGCTTGAGCACTTGCAGTTTCACGCCCATCTCAAACATATCGGCGGCGGGCGCCATTGTCACATCAGCCATGTCCGCCTCGGCGAGGAGCTTTTTGGTGTAGTCAGAAGCGCCAGCTTCCACACATGCCTGATTG
>JACSSI010000517.1 GCA_014879345.1 Anaerolineae bacterium
TTGTATAAAAAACAAGGATTTTGCATCGAATTAACGCGAATTAACGCGAAAAAGAAATTCGTGAAAATTTGCGCCAATTCGATGCCATAAATTTTTTGGTTCTGGCTTGTTCAGGTTAGGATAACAAGAATTCAATTGATTGGAATCTTGTAAAACCTCAACAGTAAATATCACAACAAAGGAAAGACTGACTTGTTCGACGAACTAAAGCAGTGGCTCATACAACACGCAGATGCCCTTGCCCACGCGACACTCGAGCGTGCGCCAAGTATGCTGCCCGATGTCGAAGATATTGCCACCATCGTCTTACTCCTGGCCGACAATTTAGGCCGATCCCGTGAAATTCAGCTTTCCGCCGTCCAGTTTTGGGCGTTGACCACTATTGGGTATGATGCCAGAGGTGCCAGTGATTGGCTTACCATCCTGCGCGTGCTTAAAGAAGAAATTGGCAAGAAGCTTGAGCGGGAAATTACAGCAAGACAGGCACTGCTCTATTGGCGGGCAATGGATGATTTGTTTACCTATGCGCTCATCGAAGCCACCCAGTTAGCCAGCGATATTGATCATGCGGCTTTGCTGGAACATACGCATAGTTTACGCACCCAAATGGAGAATTTTGAAAAGAGCAAGTCTAACTTTGTGGCTGTAGCGGCACATGAACTCAAAACCCCGCTGACCTTGCTAGAAGGTTACGCCAACATGATCCGGTATGAGTCTGCACCGGAATCGCGTATGATGCTTTACGTTGATGGCTTGAGCAACGGCTTTCGGCGGATGCACGAAATTATCAATGACATGATCGACGTCTCGTTGATTGACCTTCATGCAGTTGAATTAAATTACACCCAGTTTCACCTGGAACGGATCATCCTCATGGTGGCAGACAACCTGGATAGGCATTTCTTTTCCCGCAATGTTGACCTGGTGATTATGCCATTAGGCCAAGAACTGCGTGTTTATGCCGACCAGGAAAAGCTGGTCAATGCGTTCACCAAAGTTTTGCTCAATGCCCTAAAATTCACACCCGATGGTGGCAAAGTTACCGTTTCCTCTGCCGTGACACGGTTGGAGGAAGCGGGTGGCAATTTCGGTGGCTATGTTGAAATTATTGTGGCGGATACTGGCATTGGCATTAATCCCGAAGACCTGGAAATGATTTTTGATAAATTCACCAGCACTATGGATGCCAGTTTGCATTCATCCAGTAAAACTAATTTCAAGGGGGGCGGTCCAGGTTTGGGATTGCCCATTGCACGTGGTATCGTAGAAGCGCATGGCGGTCGTATTTGGGCGGTCAGTGAAAAATGTGATGAAAAAACTTGTCCAGGGTCAACTTTCCATATTGAACTACCTGTTTGGCTAGAAAAACCAACTATTGAAGTGAAATAAAATCAAATGATCAACTTCTGGGAGGTTTTTTAACCTCCCGGAAGTTGCGCTCCTAATCATATAATCGGAGGATACGATTACGACTAAAACGAAAGTATTTGAAACAACCACCCCTACTGAGCGAGCCTTTTTAGTAGGGGTGGAAATTAAAGGTGTGCGCACATTGACGCCTTTATCTGAAAGTTTAGAAGAGTTGGCTCGACTGGCCGAAACGGCCGGAATTAAAGTGGTGGGGCAAACGCAGCAAAGCCTGACTAAGCCACATGGTGCTACCTATATTGGTGCTGGCAAAATTGAAGAAGTCAAGATTCTGGTTGAAGAATTGGATGTGGATGTCATTGTTTTTGACGATGAGTTAACACCACGTCACCAACGCGAATTGGAGAAGATTTTTGGCGAAGATGTGAAGGTGATTGACCGCACGGCGCTGATTCTGGACATCTTTGCGCTTCATGCCAATACGCGGGAGGGCAAGCTGCAAGTCGAACTGGCGCAGCTTGAGTATCGTGTGCCGCGCCTGACGCGCATGTGGACGCATTTGGCGCGGCAGGCGGGTGGTCGGGCTGGCGGTTCGACGGGTGGTGTCGGTGTGCGTGGCCCTGGTGAAACTCAGTTGGAAACAGATCGGCGTGAAATGGGGCGGCGCATTGCTTTTGTCAAGAATGAGTTGGATGGAGTCCGTGCCCATCGTGAACGGCATCGTGCCAAGCGGCAGCAAACGGAATTGCAGACGGTGGCGATTGTGGGTTATACCAATGCTGGCAAATCGACGCTGCTGAATCAGTTGACGGATGCGGGGGTGTTGTCGGCGGATATGTTGTTTGCCACGTTAGACCCCACCACGCGCATGGTTAAGATGCCGGGCGGTCGTGAGGTACTGTTTACGGATACTGTGGGTTTCATTCAAAAGCTGCCCACGGAGATTGTGGCGGCGTTTCGGGCAACGCTGGAAGAGATTGTGGATGCAGATATTTTGCTGCATGTGGTGGATGCCACGCATCCCAATGCGATTGCGCAGATTGATGCGGTGGAAGATACGCTGGCAGAACTGGAGGTAGACCATCTGCCGTTGGTAACAGCTTTGAACAAGGCTGATATGCTAGAACCGGATCGTGATCCGATTAGGGAACTGGATATTGAAGGACCGGCGGTTGTGGTTTCCTCAGTAACGGGCGCAGGCTTTGATCAGCTTCTGGAGACGATTGAGTCGGTAATGGTTGATACGATGGTGCCGGTGGCTGTTTTGCTGCCGTATAAACGGGGCGATTTGTTATCTCTGTTTTATGAGCGCGGCCAGGTGAATGAGGAAATTCATGCGGGGGATGGTATTGGGATTAACGGCCGTTTACCCCGCCGTATTGTCCCCTATTTTTCGCAGTATCTGATAAGTGAAGAGATAGAGTAGAGAGATAGAGATAGAGGTTGAAACGAAGTTCCCCTATCTCTATCTCCAGCCTCTATCTTTTTTTAAGGAGAGTTTGGATGAACGAACTTGTTGAACGATTAAATGACTTTTTTGCCGAACGCCCTGGTTTACTGCCCTTGATTGGCGTTTTATTGGTCATTTTGAACCTGTTGCTGCAAATTTATCCGGGCCCAGGTAGTGGCTGGTTTGTAGACAGCAATTTCTTGCTCCATATTGGCGTGATTATGAGTATTATTGGTTTGCTCCTGGTTAGGGCTTTAACGTAAAAGGGTTGTAAGGTGGCTATTCACTTGGTCACTTTGCTACTTTGCCACTTTCCCTACGAAGTATGAATCGTTTTTATCATATTGCTGAAGATAGCCGGGTTCAGGCGGCGCTGCGCACTTTTCACCTTCAGCAGCAAAAGCAGCTTGAGCTGATTCTTCAGGTGCAGCAGATTCCAGCGCCTACGTTTGCAGAGGGGAGGCGGGCGGATTTTGTGCAGGCGCAGTTTGCCGCGTTAGGTTTGTGTGATGTGGCGCAGGATGATTTACATAATGTGTATGGGCGTTTGCCTGGGGAGCGGAGCGGTTCTTCTGTAATTGTGTCGGCGCATTTGGATACGGTGTTTCCTGTTGAGACGGATTTGGCGGTGGTGCGTAACGGCCGTTATCTCTATGGTCCTGGTATTGGTGATAACTCAACGGGCGTGGCTGGTCTCATCCTGATGGCGCAGGCGCTGCGAGAAAATCAACTGACGCTGCCGTGTGATGTGTGGTTTGTGGCGAATGTGTGTGAAGAGGGGTTGGGCAATTTGCGGGGGATAACGGCCGTTGTAGATCGATTTGGTGCAGAGGTAACTTACATCGTGGTGGAGGGCGGCTTGTTTGGGCAAGTGTGCCATCAGGCCATTGGCGTGAGCCGCTTTCGCGTGAGTGTGAAGGGGACAGGCGGCCATTCCTGGGGCAGCTTTGGCACGCCCAATGCCATCCATGTGTTAAGCCGTATTGTCACCGCCATTGATGATCTGACTGTGCCAGAAGTGCCGCGCACCACCTATAATGTGGGTACTATCACTGGCGGCACGTCGATTAACACCATTGCCCAAACGGCAAGCCTGGAACTTGATTTGCGCTCTGAAAACGTCCAGGTTTTGGATAAGCTGGTGAATGATGTGCGCCGTATTGTGGCGGAGGTTGCACAACGTTTTGCGGCCGATGGTGTGGAAATTAGCATGGATTTGATCGGGCAGCGACCGGCTGGCGCGATTCCACGTGAGAATGAATTGGTCAACCATGCCATTGACGCGCTGGAGTACGTGGGCTTCCGCAATATCAATTTTATGATTGGCAGCACTGATGCCAATGTACCTTTGAGCCGGGGCATAACGGCCGTTTGTATCGGTCTCACAGAATCGGCCAACGCACATCGCACGGATGAATATATTGATCCCATTCATTTGCCCGACGGCCTGAGCCAGCTATTGTTGCTGATTTTGGCGGCGGCCGGGTTTGAGTAGAAATTTCTATGACACCCGCCCGTAATGGAACTTCCTCAAATAAACCGGTAATCGTGTCATGCCCGCGAAGGCGGGCATCCACAGGTGGTGGCAAATGGATTCCCAC
>JACSSI010000518.1 GCA_014879345.1 Anaerolineae bacterium
AATAAGAAAAAGGGGAACGCCAGTATGATATCCATAAGGCGCATAATAAGATTGTCAACCGCACCACCAGCGTAACCAGCAACAGCACCTAAAGTGGTACCTAATACCACGGCAATCGAGACAACAATGACCCCAACCTGTAAAGAAATCCGTGTGCCATAGACAATGCGGCTAAACATATCACGCACATTGCCATCAGTTCCCATCAAATGTTGAGGCTGATCTTCAGGACAGCCCAGCAAATGAATGCAAGGCGCTGCCCGTTTTTTGACATCTTCTTTGCCAATGAGGACTTCTTCGGGACTATAAGGGGCAATTACTGGCGCAAAAATAGCCACAATAACCAAAACAGTTAAAACGCTGAGGCCAAATAAAGCAGACCGCTGCTTAAACAAACGACGGATGGTTAAACGCCATAAACTGTTTGATTTGTAATCCGAAATATCGGCAATATTGTCATCAGGAATTTCTACAATGGTCATAATTATTCTCTATTTTATTTTTAACTGCTAAGTCTTTCGAGAAAGACCTGTCAGGTTTGGCCTGGTTAGGTGGTTATCTCTCGAGTAAACCTGACAGGTCTACCTGAGCAGTTATTTGAATTTAATCTAGCCGAATGCGAGGGTCTAAAATGGCGTAGGACAAGTCAACGATTAAGTTAAAGGTCACATAAATCAGGGCAATGACAACAACGAATCCTTGAATAATTGGGAAGTCGCGGGACGTAATGGCTTCATAAACACTGAGACCAACGCCTGCCAGTCCGAAAATGGTTTCTGTCAAAACGGCGCCGCCCAGAATAGCCGCTAATTGTAAACCGGCTATGGTGACGATGGGTAGCATCGCGTTACGCAGCGCATGTTTATACACTACTTTTCGGCTAGATAACCCTTTGGCTCGAGCGGTTCGCACATAATCCAGGCCGAGTACTTCTAACATGCTTGAGCGCGTCATACGAGCCAGGATAGCCAGGGGAATGGTGCTTAAAGCAAGGGCAGGTAATATTAAATGCTTGCTGGCATCGCCTAAAACTTTCCAATCTCCCGTGATAATAGAATTTAAAATATATAATTTTGAGATAAATGTATAAAAAAGGAATCGGCCGGATTCTTCATCAACAGGCAGATTATAAACGACATAAAAAGGGACAGGGGATACGCCAGGGGATAGCCGGCCTGATGGTGGTAGAGCAAAAGGTGTATCTTTAAGAAGAACGGCAAAGATATATATCAATACCAGACCTAGAAAAAAGACGGGTAAGGAAACACCGATATTGGCACCTATCATGGTGGCGGTATCAATGCCAGTATTCCGATTGACAGCGGAAAGGATACCAGCAGGGATACCTACAAATATGGCAATTGTCATGGAAGCAATTGCTAATTCAATGGTGGTGGGCAGCCGTTCAATCAAGATTTGCAATACGGGTCGCCCAAAGCGAATGGAAGTGCCAAAATCGCCTTGTGCTACATTTTTCATGTAAATAATGAATTGTTCAACGACGGGTTTGTCTAGTCCCTGTCTGATAATGAATTTTTCGCAAGTCTCAGCGGTTGCTTTTTCACCCAGGATTGATTTGCAAGGATCACCTGGAATGGCACGAGCAAGGGCAAACGTTATCATGAGAATTGCCAAGATAACAGGGATAGCCATTAGTATGCGACGAATGGTATATTGAATCATAGTTTACACGGGTAAAAAGATAAGGAAAAAGCGGGATGGCTGGTTGGAAAAAGCCATCCCGCTTTTTGAGGGTAAATTAACGATGTTTCATGTTAATGTACCCAATTATTTGAATTATTCCCCGCTATTCATGAGGCCATCCCACAAGTAGGAGTAATAGTCGAAGGAACCGGTGTTACCTGTGTGGTAGGGGGATGATGCATCAATGCCAGCGGCCCAGGAGGCAACCACGTCACCCGCATCGAATGCGGAACCATCGTGGAATGTGACGCCTTCACGCAGATTACAAACGAAGACGGTGGCGTCTTCATTGGCTTCGCATGAGGTGGCTAAGGCTGGACGTACGTCGCCGGAATCCAGTTCGTAGTCATACAGGGTTTCTACTACTTGCTGGCAAGGACGTAAGGATTCGCCGTCGGTCTCATCTGCACAGTAGAGGCTGATGGGTTCTGCATTTTGCATGTAGACGATGGTATCGGTGCCATTATCCAGCAGGCTGAAAACAGCGGCGCCAAACGGCCGTTGTTGGACACCTTGCAAATCAGCTTTAGCCGCATTCGCAGCCACACCATGCACAATCGGAATCATGGGGACGAGTTCCTTGATGGCATTGTTGGCAGCCACATAATATGGCTCAGCCGTGGCAACATCAGCGATGGTGGATGCTTCTAGCAGATTTTCGTAAATCTCAGGATGGGCCTCGCCAAACTGGGGATTGTCGGCGCCGAAGTGGAAGTCCAGGAAGTTGGTGATGTGCGGGTAATCAGCACCCCAACCGAGCAGATGGATACCATTTAGACGACCGCTGGTGGATTCGTCGATGAAAGCACCAGATTCCATGACCTCGACGGTGGCGGTAATGCCAATTTCGGCCAATTGGGATTGAATGTCTACAGCAACCAGACCTGGTTCTGGCAGGTAGGTACGGAATACATCACGGTAGTAGATGGTGGTTTCAAAGCCATCGGGATAACCAGCATCAGCCAGCATTTGTTTGGCAGCTTCTGGATCGTATTCGTACCAGGCATCACCCGCGCAACCATTCGGGATGGAGCAGGGGGTGAAGTGGGAAGCTACTTCAGAACCTGGAGCATAGAAGTTGTCTACAATGCGTTGACGGTCGATGCCCATGGCGATGGCCTGGCGTACGGCTACGTCATTGAAGGGTTCAAAGGTGTTGGTGAAACCAACATAGAGGATATTGGGATTGGCAATGGGAAGCAATTGCAGGTTCGGGTCGTCTTCTACGGAAGCGAAGTCGTCGGGGCTGACGTTGGTGATTTCATCAACGGTGCCAGCTTGCAGTTCGAGCAAACGAGCAGCGCCTTCAGCATTCCAACGGAGAACGGCCGTTTCTGCAATTGCAGGCTCTCCCCAATAATCAGCAAAGCGCTTGAAAATGATAGAATCACCACGAACCCATTCGCCTACCATATAGGCGCCTGTGCCAATCGGTTTTTCTAACAGTGCGCCTGTACCACCGGTTTCAGCAATATATTCTGCTGGTTGAATACCGAATGGGGTGAAGGCGATTTTGGCTAAGAAAGCGGGATCGGATTTGCAGAGATTGAACTGAACTGTTAAATCATCCAAGGCTTCGATGGAAAGGATTTTGCCACCGTAGTCACAGCTTTCTGCGGCAACTATGGCACCACTGGATTCCATGGCTTCTTCTTCTACAGCTGGTGCAAACTCTTCACAGCCAGCTGTTTCGGGGTTGTTTGCACAGTATTCTTCAACTTCCACGCCTTCAGTGCATGCGAGACAATCTGCTGTCAATCCCATGCAGCATGCAACCGCCTCTGCGGTTGCTTCTTCCACGACTTCTTCAACGGCTGCCTCAACAGTTGGTGCTATTTCTTCAACGGCTGCTTCAACAGTTGGTGCCATTTCTTCGGCGGCTTCTTGAACGGCTTCAACCGCTTCTTGAACGGCTGCTTCCGGATCAGAAGTTTGTGGGGCACAGGCTGCTAGAGCCAATGCCAACACGAGGA
Source organism: Anaerolineae bacterium (assembly GCA_014879345.1). Classification (GTDB taxonomy): domain Bacteria; phylum Chloroflexota; class Anaerolineae; order Promineifilales; family Promineifilaceae. The sequence goes on from JACSSI010000518.1 coordinate 3,678, forward strand.
AAATACTTAACATCAATAACAATTTGCGATTCATAGTCTCTCCTCCTTTGAGAGTGTAAATGAATAATTTGCTGCAATGCGAGCTTGCATGGTTAATGGGACCAGCGGGTTATATTCTATGGTAGCATGGGTTGATTTTTGGGACAAATGATTGATATAAGCGATTTTTAAGTGGCAATCCGGTGTCATTTGTGTGCTTGCAAGGATTTGACTCCTGTATTAAGTTTCGGGGTATAATTGTATTGAATCCCAAAACCAACCAATCAGGAATTAAGTATGAAAAATCGTGAAGTTGCCGATATGTTTTATAAAGTGGCAGATATGCTGGCTATTCGTGGCGATATCATTCACCGGGTTTTGTCGTATCGACGGGCGGCGGAAAGCATTGAGGCGTTAGGGCGAGATATTAACCAGATATATGCGGAGGGAACACTGACGGATATACCTGGTATCGGTAAAACGCTGGCGGATAAAATTGAAGAGATGCTGACGACAGGGCATCTTGAATTTTATGAGCGCTTGTCTGAGGAGATTCCGCCGTCATTGGTCGATATGCTGCGGGTGGAAGGGTTAGGGCCGAAGCGGGTGAAGCAGGTTTATGATACGTTGGGTGTGACGACCCTTGATGAACTGCAAGCGGCGGCTCAGGCAGGGAAGCTGCGTGAACTGCCGAAGATGGGGGAGAAGTCGGAAGCAAAATTGATTGCTGCCATTGAAGCGTTGTCACG
>JACSSI010000519.1 GCA_014879345.1 Anaerolineae bacterium
CGCGCAGTTGTTTTATACCGTCCATGCTTATCATTTATACCACAGGCTTTAGACCTGTATAGATACAATATCTTTTTGTTACGAGCGCCGATAACAGCGCTCCTGTTCAAAATCATGTTATTAATCTTAATGCCAAACGGATACAAGCGAGCAAGTATGGGGTTGAAATTCTTTTTTGGGACTATGTGGTAGCCAGCCTGTATGAAAATCCCGACTTACTCTATAAATATTTCACCCAATTTCTTCCTACTCAAAAATTAGAGAATCTGATCCTCCCTGATTTACATCAAACCACCCGTCATACCTTAAATCTATCCATTGCAGATTTGCTAGACACTACCCAACAGGAGTCGTTGCTTAAGCAATTGCAGGACATTGCCCGGCAAAACTTGCTAGGTATTCCAGCGTTAGCCCCTTACAATTTGTATCTTGGGCTTTCTACAAAGCGGGATGTTGATTTTTCCCAACAAGTAGATTTGCATGTTGATTTCTCGCCCCTCTTTCAAAATGTAGATGACCTCGAAGATAAGTACACCCAAATGGTGTCTGTATTATTTAATCTCGCCATTTTGTTGAGTGATCCCTTTTTTGCCAGACAAGTCACCATCTATTCAGACATTGAAATCAATCTTGCGCTTTTATTAGGGCGCGTTTTTAGACGGCACAAACTTGATATGCACATGGTTTTCAAAGGCTGGATATGGACGAGCAATTACCGAGACGTGCCGGTCGTCCTTCCTAATATTTTGGAAGATGGCCCGCGAATTCATAGTTTAGATACTCAGGCAGCAGCCTTTGTTTTCAATGCGACCAGCAGAACTAATATTTTAGATGACGTGACCCGCAACTTGGCTCTTTGGTCAGAAAAACCCCAATTTATCGTCTCGTATCATTTACAACAGAATGGTATTACTAGCTCAGCACACGCATTATCCGTCGCTAAAAGCATAGCAGCTAAATTACAGAACATGGAAACCTGGGGAGTGCGAACCATTCACCTGTTTCTTGTCATGCCGAAGCCTTTAGCGGCGCTTATTGGCTATCATCTTGACACACTCAATGTGGAAATTCATCTGTATTTTATGGGACCAGATCGCCAAACTTATCTAAAAACCGGTGTGCTTACCAACAACACATTTGCACTATGATGACACTCAATAGCAGCTTCGATAAGCTGCTGCAAAACATTGAACCAGACAAAGAAGCAAAAACGTATGCCCAAGAAGCACACAAACCGTTACGGGCTTATTTGGAAAAAGACGATGCATTCAGCCCGTTCTTTGTTGGTTCCTTTCTTTATGGCTCATATGCACGATACACGGCCGTTGGCAGCATTAAGGATGTAGATATTGTCGTTCTCACCAATTTTGATCATGCAAACGAGGAACATACCCCCAAAAAAGTATTGTTCAAGCTAAAAAAAGCGCTAACAAAATATTATGAGGATGCAAGCAATACTGAATATCAGCGCAAATCAATACAGGTCAAGGATCCTTTACCGGATAATCCCGATGTAAAAATGACCTTAGATGTGATTCCAGCTATTCCTGTTCAAGGAAATGAGCATCCCTTACTTGTACCAGATCGAAAAGACGGTATATGGGTCTACAGCCATCCTAAAGGCCATTTAGCACACACCAGCAAATTAAATGACAGCGAGCATGGCGCGGGCATGTTTGTGCCACTTGTAAAAATCATGAAACATTGGTGGGCTTTTCAAGCCCCTCGAAAAAAAGCAAAGCCGAAAGGGTTTTGGGTTGAAACACTGACGGGTGAGTGCTTTGACTCTACAAAAAAGAGCTATGCAGAGCATTTCATCGCCGTATTAGAACAAGTCAGTTCTCAATACTGGAATTACCAGTGGCTAACAGAACCACCGCAAATAAGTGATCCATCAATGCCAGGAGATACACTCAAAACAAGCATGACCCTGGCTGAATTTCAAACATTCATGGAAACGGTAGCTGAATCTCTTACGGTTGCTCGTGATGCTATTTCTCAAGAAGATGCTTATGAGGGATCAACTCTCTGGCACGAATTGTTTGGTGATGAATTTCCAATAATAGGAGAAGTGCAAGTCGCTAATAAAGAAGCTAAGTCTTTATTTATAGATGAACTCAATCTGGATCACGAGCAATTCTTGTTTCGTGATTTCGGAATTCCCTATCATGAAAGTCAATACAAGCTCAGTATTAATTGTAAGGTTGATCAAGATGGGTGGCCTCCATTTTTTCTTCGAGGCCACAAAAAGCTAATCAAAAAAAGTGCCAGCCTTACCTATGAAGTTGAACAGAATAAATCAAATCTGCCCAGATCTTGCAGAATCATGTGGAAAGTAAAAAACACTGGTGAGCAGGCCCGATCACTACAAAAACTGCGAGGGGAAATAACGCCAGACCGCGGCTCGTGGAAAAAGAAAGAAAGCACATCCTATACGGGAACTCATTACGTCGAGTGCTATGCAATTAATGAGGAAGGTGTTTGCATAGCCAAAGATCGTATCTACATCAGTATTGAATAATCGTTTAATCCAGCTAATTAGACCGACTCCACTGGGTACACTATCAATCCCTCTTTCGTTTCAATAATGTCATCCAATAATCCAGCCTGACGCAATGCCTCAATCGTTTGGTGGGCGATACTGGTTTGCAATTGAGATTGGTCATCATTGTTTTCTCCTAACCAAACGGCCGTATCCGACCCACCATCTTCCTTCCCATACACACTGGCCAACGCTCCCAACAAAATCGCCCCACGCCGCTCAGGTGGAAAGTGCGCCAGGTAATCCTTCGCCGCTGCTTTTGCTCGCTCCAACACATTTGTGTACTGTCCTTTATTGCCCATGTGCAAAGCGGCCGTGTACGCTTTGTTCAGTCCCGCGCCTAGCTTTACTGCCTCCGGGTCGGCTAGTGCCGCATCCAATATCGTCTGTGGCGGCCGCGCCTGGCTAACAAGTTCATCCCGTTTTGTCTGCATGTTCTGGATATGGGCCTTCACACCCGCTTCCAGCCGATCCAGCCAATGCCCATCATCCCCAGCTGCGCCGCTGGTGCGCGGTCGGGGAGGGCGGTTTTCCTTGTCCGCCCAATCCACACTCAACCGCTGATGCAGGAGTACCGGAATGGGAATTCTACTTTCCAATATCTCCCGAGAATTCGCATAGTTCCACAACAAAACCTGGCTCAAGTCTGCGCCCGTTTTCACCGCGCTGTCAATAATATCTTCCAGTGGGGCAGGGGGATTGTCCGGTAAACGGCCGTACAGCGCCTTGTTGAGTATCAACGAATTACAGTACATTCCCAACGCACCCTGGTTGGCAATCGCTCGCTCAATCGCCGCTTCCATAATTTCAACGTTGTATGCTCCACCTTCGCCCAAACCACCAGCCGTTTCCGGATCAACCAATCCCAGATATTCCGGATCGGTAAAATCCACTCTAGGTGGTAGGTTGCGGCTGTCGGCTGATGGAAACGCTTTGGCGACTCCATCAGCTTGCGTCCACGACAGCGCCTGAGAATCCTGGGTAGGCGTTAAGACTACATACTCACCCACCTGATTGGGGCTGCGCCAGGCCAGCACCTTACGCTCCCCGTCATGGTCGGTAAATGGATGCAGCCAGAGCGCATCGTCGTTATCCGCACCACCCAAGATGCCACCGATGCCTTCCCCCTTTGGCGAGTCCGGTAAGGTCAGCCAATCTTCATCATTGACCCAGGCCGTCCCTCGCTTGTCGTCAATATGAATGTGGCCTCTGGGTACATCTAGCCCTTTGATTCCAGCCCGCTGCCCAACGGCCGTTGGCATCACGTAATGGCGGCCACCAGGAATAGGTAATCGCATCTTTTCCAACGTGGAATGATTCAACCGCTTCAGGTGCTGGTTCATCAGGCTCTTGACGTGGCTGCGAAACCACATCGGATGTCCACCGCTGGCAAAGTATTCCCGCAGCGGCCACGCCTGTACTTCTTCCAATGTCATATGGCGATCAATCCTGCCCATCGCTTCCGCCACCTGACCCGTTTCTACCGCCTGTGTGAACAACTCGCCTTCATCTTTCAGCCAAGCTAGCAATTGCTCTTCCTGAAAGAACGGATGCAGATTGATCAAACTCTGAATATCCAGGCGCATATCGTTATGGCCGTGGACAAAACTAAGTCCGACAAAAGTTTGCCCAGCCTGTCCTGAGCCTGTCGAAGGCTCTAACCGTACTTCTTTCTTGGTATCCTGAGGCAACAAAAAGTCTACGAGATTACCAGCATCATCACGCAGATTATCCGCGACAATAGCGTGTCCCTTGTCCTGACCCTTCACTGTCATCACCGTAAACTCTACTCGTTTGGCGTAGCGCAGCTCCGTTTCCAACCGTTCACGCTTGGCCGGTGACAATCCT
>JACSSI010000520.1 GCA_014879345.1 Anaerolineae bacterium
CTTTTTAGGCACGGGTGCTGGTGTGGAAGCGACTATGGGGATTCCGGGTGAAGATTTGACCGGTGTCTATAAGTCTACTGATTTTTTGGTGCGTGCGAATGTGCCGCAGCATATGCTTCCGCCTGACAAGAAGACGATTCCTGATGTGGGTAAGCGGGTGGCTGTGATTGGTGGTGGTGATACGGCGGTTGACTGTGCGCGAACGGCCGTTCGCCTGGGCGCTGAAGAAGTGACGATTGTCTATCGACGGACGGAAGCGGAGATGCCCGGTAACAAGAGTGAACGCGCTATCTGTTTGGAAGAAGGCGTGGGCATTGAGTATTTGCAAGCACCGGTTGAGTATTTTGGTGATGATGATGGTGTGTTGAAAGAAATGATGGTGATCGAGATGGAGTTAGGTGCGCCGGATAAATCTGGCCGCCGCAGCCCGGTTGCTATGGAAGGTTCTGAGTTTATGCAGGAGGTTGACACGGTTGTGTTGGCTGTGGGCTATTGGCCTGATCCTGCTTTGGGTAAGAAGACGGAAGGCTTGAAGACGTACAAGTGGGGTCTGTTTTTGACGGATGAAAGCGTTGGCGCGACGAGCCGAAAAGGTGTGTTTGCGGCTGGTGATAATGTGCATGGCCCTGATTTGGTGATAACGGCCGTTACCACTGCTCATAAAGCTGCAAAAAGTATAGATGCCTATTTGAAAGGCGAATCTATTCCCTGGGTAGATGCATAACCTACCCGCTTAATTTACTATCTCTCCTCCTATATCTCTCTTCTGGCGGGTACGCACCATGCGTACCCGCCTCCCATTTTAAAAGGGCTAAAGATTTCTGACCTGCCAAATCAAGCATAATTAGCTGTAGGCATTTGGATATATCTGTCTGGTTTTTCAGTGTTTTCTTGAATAGCAAAAAAGCGCCGTTCAATCTTTTTTAGAACAGCAGCATCATAAAAGACCATGCCGCAATTAACACATACTTCAACAGGCGTATTGGGTACAAGTAGATATTTTCCTTTGTGGCTGTAAAGATATTCAATTCGTCGTTCCTCATATTGCTCACTGCCACAAAAATTACACTTTATTTGCTTTTCTTTTTCACTCATCACTTACACTTCCTCGAGTCCAAGGGTCAATAAACTTCGGCGGGGTTGGGATATAAACTGTTATCAGAGCAATTCTCGTCCCACGCCAACCACAGATGACGTGAACTGGTGTTTCTGCGTCAAAACCGACTATCAAACAACTTTCTCCGCGTCCAGTGTCAGGATACTGTTCCAATATCGTACCATTTAACAATGCATTTTCAACTTGCGCAAACGTTAATTCATCAGCTTTTCGTTCAGTTTCTGCGTGAAGACTGTATAGGTATTGATCGTTGCGAATGTATTCTTTGATGTCTTCGATGTCCATTTTTCAAGCCAATTTTATGATCAATTGTACTGTCTCTGTCAATCCAATCAGGACAAGCTGATTTTACCAGCCATAAAGGAATAATCCAGCCAGCAGGGCGATGGCAAAACCGACCAGAATGAGTCCTGAGGCGATGTTGATGCCACGGAAGGCGCTGTCGTTTAGCCTTCCCCGAACGGCCGTTATCACCCCAGTTAAAATCAACCACCACAAAGCAGAACCGAGGAAAACGCCTGACACGAGCATCAACCCTGAGCCAGCGTTATTTGTGTGCGTGCCTAAACCGAAGCCGGCGAAAACGGCCGTGAAGGAGAGTATGGTGATGGGGTTGGAGAGGGTGAGGAAGAGAGTGGATGCGTAGGCGCGGAAGGGGGTGAATGGTGAATTGTGAATTGTGAATGATGAATTGTGAAGTTGGTCTACTGTTGTAGCCTGTTTACTGTTCACTGGTTTTGTGCGGATGGCCTGGATGCCGAGGTAAAGCAGGAAGAGACCACCGATGAGTTGGAGAGCGAGTTGGTATTGGATGAGCAGGGTGGAAACGGCCGTTAAGCCCAGAACGGCGATGGTGCCATAAATAGCATCGGCGGTGGCGGCTCCCAGGCCGGAGAGCAGGCCAAAGAAGAAGCCGCCTACCAGGGTGCGCCGGATGGTGAGTACCCCAATCGGGCCTACCGGAGCGGCTATTGCCAAGCCAAATATCAAGCCTTGCGCGAACAGTTCCATACTCATAGGCTCTATGGTAATATCGGGTGATGGATGTTCACAGCAGTTTTTAAGTGGAAACGGCCGTTAAAGTTTAAATTTTGACAAAAAAATCCAGTTCAAATGAAACTACAAAACGATAAGCTTATGATGGGGTCACCTGGGAAAGGAAACGGCTGATGATAAAAAGCTTGCAAACCTGGCTTGTTGAGCCGATTGCTACGATAGAACGCGCAGAAGACAGGCGTCATGCGCGGCTGCTGAGTGCGTTGTTGCTGGTGGTTATACTGGCGGTGATGAGCGAACGGATTTTTGGCGGCAATATTCCTGTCTGGATTCTTTTTGGCTTGTTCCTCGCTTATGGCTTGAATCGGTATTCGTATTATCCAGCAGTGGCGATGGGCTGCATTTTTACTTTGTGTGTCCCCTCATTTTTGGTAGCGGCAAGGATGGTGGATCCGAATACACGTCAGTTGATATTGGTGTTTATGTGGCTGATTGTGCCGATGTTATTAAGTAGTGCGTTCTTTTCGGCAAGAGTAACGGCCGTTATCGTCAGTTTGTGTCTCGTGGGCATGATGGCACTACCCTTGTTGAACCCGCTTATTACCTTGTCGATTTTATGGGCAAGCATCGGGTTTGTCGCTACCTCAGGCATCATCTTGCTGATTGTGATTCGACAGCGAGATTTGAGCGAAGCCGAAAGACAGGCCGAACTGGAAGCAAATAACCATGCTTTACTATTTGAGGTTGCTGCTCATAAACAAACTGAAAGTGCTTTGCGTGAAAGCGAGGAAAAATCCCGACAGTTTCAGCAAAAACTCATCGCCTTACAGGAAGTGAATATTGAATTAGGGCAGATAGATTCTTTTGATGACTTATGCCGTCAGGCGGTTTTGCTGGGGCGCAGCCATCTGGGGTTTGATCGTCTAGGTTTGTGGTTTCGGGATGAGGCTGATCCACAATATATGGTGGGGTCGTTTGGCATCGACGAGCAGGGAAATTTGCGTGACGAACGCACCTTGCGCCAGCCTGCTGAGCCTAAAAATGTCTTTGACATAACCAATCCGACAGATTTCCCAACCAAGGCCTGGCACAAACGTGTATTGTATGACAACAATCATGAAGTTGTCGGTGAAGGCTGGAGCGTAATAGCTTTGTTGGCGCGAACGAACCAGGTGATTGGCATTATTAGCGTGGATAATCTGGTAGAGAAACGGCCGTTTTCCTCAGAAATGCTCGAACTGCTGCGCTTATATGCCTCCACCCTAAGCCACTTAATCGTGCGCAAACAAGAAGAAATCAAAGCCCACCAACGCCGTATCATGTTAGAAAAAGTGGTAGAACTGGGCAAACAGGTGACACAAGTTGCCGATCTGAATGAATGTTTGTTACGTATCTACAAAAGCGTTAAAGATGACCTGGACTTTGACCGTGTTGGCCTCTTTTTATATGACCAGGCAACCGGATTACTGCATGGCACATATGGCACTGACAGGGAAGGAAATCTCGTCGAAGAGTGGGATATGGTTCTTGCTGCTGACCAAATCACGCCCAACGGCAAACCCTTATTCTTATCAGAACGAATCATACTCGTCTCCGATTATCAAGAGGCTTATGGCTTTCGAACTGAGGAAGTTGAGAAAAATATGGCTGGCGTTAAACACCATGTGCATGTTGTATCTTGGGCAGGAGACCAACCTGTTGCCACCATCAGTGCAGATAATCTAGTGAGCCAACGCCCCATCACAGAAGAACACGCAGAAGCGCTGCATCTTTTTGCAGGTTACGCTGGATTGGCTATAGAAAATGCCCGATTGTTATCAAAAGTACAAGAAGCAGAACAACGCTATCGCTCCATCTTTGAAAACGCCATCATCGGCATTTTTCAGATTGCCAGAGACGGACATGTGTTAAGTGCTAACCCAGCCATGGCCCACATGCTCGGCTACCAATCTGCCCAGCAGTTGATTGACAGCATCACCGATTTTGACACCCTAATCTATACAAACGCCGATCAGCGTCACGCCATTCAGGCTTATTTAGAGGCGCGTCAACCGATAGAAAATTATGAAATTGAAGTGAAACGACGTGATGGCAGTCATGCCTGGCTGTCACAAAACGTACAGATTGTCTTTGACGATGATGGCACCCCCCTTTATTTTGAGGGTACTGCCCAGGATGTAACAGACCGGAAACAAATTGAAGAAGAGCGAGAAAAACTTATTCAAGAATTGGAAAAACGGAATGAGGAGTTGGAACGTTTTACCTACACCGTTTC